>JBDRZF010000024.1:0-9659 GCA_039803805.1 Caldifarciminota bacterium | reverse complement strand
AGGACATTAAAGAATTTTATAAAAGATATTTTGTTCCTGAAAATGCAATATGTGTGATTGTAGGACCCCAATCCCCTGATGAACTCATTGATTTTGTTAAAAAGTATTTTGAGAAAGAGAAAAAGGGTGAAAATCTTCCCTGGTTTAGATTGCCACCCCCTATTTCAGGAATAAATGTGAAAATTTTCCATATGAATATCAATCAATCATATATAACTATGGGTCATTTTGGTCCATTAAGAAAATCTCCTGATTTTAATGCTGCAAGGGTTATGAATTACATATTTGGTGGAGGTGGTTTTTCTTCAAGACTTTTTGAAGAAATAAGGAATAAAAGGGGTTATGCGTATAGTGTAGGTTCAGGATTTTTAATTACAGATCCTTATCCATCACTTTATACTTTTGGATTGCAAACAAAAATTGAAAATACAAATGATGCAATAAAGGTCATTTTTGAAGAAATAAACAAAATTAAAAGAGAAATTAAAGATAAGGAAATTGAAGATACAAAAAGTTATTTTAAAGGTTATCTTCCAAGAATAACAGAAACATACTATCAGATTGCAACAAACCTTCTAACACAGGAACTTTATGAACTTCCGGAATTTTTCTGGGAAAAGGAAATTAAAGAAATTGAAAATCTGAAAAAAGATGAAATAATTGAAGCAGCAAGAAAATACCTTGATCCTCAAAATATTTTAATTATTATCGTAACCGATACCTCAAAATATAAATGGGAGGTAGAAGGAATTGAAAATGTAAATGTAGAAATTATTGAAAAATTATAAAAAGATAAATCTTATTTTGAAATTACTTCTTCAAATTTTAATACTTCATCTTCATCATTAAAAAAATGAGGAGAAACCCTTATATAACCATTTCTAAAAGAAACAATTATATTCTTTTCAATCAATTTCTTATAAATCTCAAATATATTTTTAGATTTAAAAGATATTATTCCTGAAATTTGAGAAAATTTATCAGGAATTATTTCAAAATTATTGATTTCCAAAATTTTTCTAATTTTTAAAATTAACCTTTCAACTTTTTTATAAATTTCATTTTTACCAATTTCAACAAATATTTTCATGCTCTCATTAAACCCGAAAATGCCAAGTGAATTGAATGTTCCTTCTTCAAAGGATTGTGCTCCTTTTCTTTGAAGAGGTAAACCATCAAGATTAGAGAAATTTTTCCAGTCAAGGGAAAGCCATCCTGTATATTTTTTATTCAATTTTTTAAAAGTTTCTGAATTTATGTAAATAAAACCTGTTCCATGGGGTGCTAATAACCATTTTGAGCCACCTGTTATGAAGAAATCTAAGGGAGTTTTTGATAAATTTAAAGGTAAAACACCTGCCCCTTGAATTCCGTCAACAATAAAATATATCTCATTTTCTTTACAAAATTCACCTATTTCCTTCAAATCAATAACATATCCCTTATAAAAATGAACCCAATCAATTAAAACTGCTTTTGTGTTTTTGTTTATCTTCTTTTTCAAATTTTTAATTGGTTCTTTTGAAAAATCACACAATTTTATTTCATATCCTGAAAAAATTGAAGGAATCCTTATAGCAGGAAAAGAATCTTCTTGCACGATTATATTATCATTTTTCTTAAAGGGGATTGATAAAAGGGAGAGTAAAATCCCATGGGATGTGTTTTTACAAAAAGCAATTTCTTCTTTTTTACATTCAAAAAAAAGGGCTATATTTTTTCTTAATTCTTCAAGAGCAGGCTTTAAAATTTTAAAATATTCAATTTCTCCTTCAAAACAAGAATATTTAGCCATTTCTTTTATTTTTTCATAAGAAGGATAGGGTAAAGGACCTGTTGATGCAGAGTTCAAATAAATATATTTTTTCTTTATAGGGAATAATTTTTTAAAATCCATTTTGATTTTTAATTATAAAGATTTTATAATTTAAGTTTAAAATAAAGGAGGTGGGTATGTTATTAAAATATGTTTTATCATTAATGATTTTATTTCTTGCCTGTCAGAAAGGGGTTAAAAAGGAAGAAAAAAAAGAAGTAAAGGAGGAAAAAATGAAAGAGATAAAAGTTGAAAGTGCTGCATTTGCCTATGAGGGTATGATACCAAAGAAATATACATGTGATGGAGAAAATATTTCCCCACCTTTAAAATGGGAAGGGATACCGGAAAATGCAAAAAGTATAGCAATTATATGTGATGACCCTGACGCACCAATGGGCACATTTGTTCACTGGGTTCTTTATGATTTACCTGCTGATATAAATGAACTTCCAGAAGGCATTCCTCCAGAAAAAATTCTTGAAAATGGAGCAAAGCAGGGAATTAACGATTTCAGGAAAATAGGATATGGTGGTCCCTGTCCACCTTTTGGAACACATAGATATTTCTTTAAAATTTATGCTCTTGATACAGTATTGAATTTAGAGCCCGGATTAACAAAATCACAGCTTTTGAAAAAGATGGAAGGACATATAATTGCTTATGGAGAACTAATGGGTAAATATAAAAGATAATCTAACTTTTTTCTAATATCTTTTTATAATAATTTATCCTTTTCTCTAAATATTTTTTCTCATGCCATTTTGTTTTTTTAATAAAAGAAAGTGCTTCCTTTATATATTTTTTTGCAATTTCTTTTTCACCGAGTAAATAATTTGTTTTTGCAAGCCAGTATCTTATTGAAGCCCTTTGATAATAGGATTTTTTCTGGTTCTTTTCAATATCCTCATAAAGTTTAGAAAATACTTCCTTTGCCTTCTTCCATTCCCCATTTGCTGCATAGGCTCTTCCTACCTGCCATAAGAGAATTCTTGAATCAGGAAAATCTTTATAAAGTTTTTCAGCTAGCTTTAAAGCCTTATCTTTCTGCCTTTCTTTTATATAAACATATATCAAAACACTTGCAGATAATGGCTTTATAAATTTGCCTTCTTTATAAGACATTTCAATCTGTTCAATACCTTTTTCTTTTCTTTCACCCTTTAAAATTTTTTTACCCACATATTTCTGGATTATATGTGCTCCATAATTGTATATTCCGAGTGCGAGATACGAATCTTTTAAGAAAAAATTTTTCTCAATACATTCCGTGAATAGATTGACTGATTCAAGTCCGAAATTCAAAGCATTTAAATAATCCTCTTTTTCACTTAGCCACATTGCCTTAAAAGCAAGTGCGGTTGCTTTACAAAATTTTCCCCACAGAATATCTTCATTATGTTTTTCAGAAACTTCTATTAACTTTTCAATTTCTTTTAAAAAAACTTTTTCAGAATCATATACTGCATAATCTTCAGTGAAATAGTATAAATATATTGTTCTTAAAAGAAAAGGTAATGGATCTTTTTCGTCAACTTTTTCTTTTAAAATTTTTATTCTTTCTCTTACTTCTTTGTAATCTTCATTTAAAAGATAATTTAAGGTAGAATCTATAAAAGAAGGATTTTCTTTTATAAATAAAGAGAGTAAAATTAAAAAAGTAATCAAATCCTTGGAAGAACTATTCCTTTCTGCTGTTGATATTTACCCTTTCTATCCTTATAGGAAATTTCACAGATATCATCAGACTCAATGAATATAACCTGGGCAATCCCTTCATTTGCATATATCTTTGCAGGCAAAGGTGTTGTATTTGAAATTTCAATTGTTATATGACCTTCCCATTCAGGCTCAAGAGGAGTAATATTTATCACAATTCCACATCTTGCATAAGTTGATTTACCAATACATATCCCAATAACATTTCTTGGAATTCTGAAATATTCAACACTTCTTCCAAGGGCAAAGGAATTTGGTGGAATAACACAAACATCTCCTTTAAAATCTACAAAGGAACGGGGATCAAAATTCTTTGGGTCAACAATTGCAGAATATACATTTGTAAAGATTTTAAATTCATCTGCAACCCTTATATCATAACCATAAGAAGAAACACCATAGGATATAACTCCTTTTTGAACAAGGGAATCGCAAAAGGGTTCTATCATTTTGTATTCTTTTACCATTCTTCTTATCCACTTATCGTTTTTTACAGGCATTTTTAAAATATACTAAAATTATAAGAAATTGAAAGATTTGTAAAGAATCCTGACTCTTTTCCTGAAATTAAAAATGGTCCTTTAAAGAAAAGGTCTTTTACTAAAACTCCATCAATTCTGAATCCATCTTTAATAAAAGAAAGACCAAGTTCAATGTTGAATTCTTCCTGGTCAATCATATCGCTCTTAATTCCTTTCTCTTCATAATTTTTATCTTTCAAACTTCTTAAAAGGCTTTTTCTTATTCCGCCTCTTATTTCAAAATGCTTACCAAGTTCCATTTCGCTTCCGAGAATGCCATTTAAATGAAAAGCATATAAACTTCCTTTCCTTTTTACAACTCCCGCTATCCTTGTAGTATCAATTTTTAAATAATTTGTATTTAATCCTGTGATAATTTTTAAATTCTCAAGGGGTTCAGTATAATATCCAATATTTATGTTAAATTCGTCCCTCTTTTGCTCAAATTCAGAAATTGTTGCTCCTGTTCTTTCTTCATACTTTAGGGGATAAGAATAAAAATGAAATCCAAAAATAAAATTGGAATATTCAGTTAAATCCATAACATATCTTAAATTCAAACCATAAAAGGAATTTCCCTTTCCATCAACTGTATCTGCTATTACAAGTGTATAATATTCCTGATAAAAAGAATTTACTGAAAAATGTAAAGAAATATCAATATTTTTGTTTTCTGAGATTGAATAAGAAAGAGATGGCATAATTTCAATGTCCTTTGTTGAGAGTCTCGGAGATTCTGGGAGAAGTGTATCTTCTTTCTTTTCACTTATATATACAAAAGAAATCCCTGTGCCTAAATTAATTTTTTCACTTATGTTTTTTGCCCATAATATTTCAAATCCTCTTGATTCCTTTAGTTCTTTTGAAGGATAGGAAATAATATGGGGATAAAAATAAGAAGGATAATTGTAAATAAAAGAGAAAGCACCAACTTTTTCAAACTTCATATTCACTCCTGCAAAAGAAATATATGGAAGGTTCTGAAGTGAGGAATCGGTAAATTCAATCCATAAGATATCAGGGAATTTAAGGAGGAGAGCAGGGTAAAGGTAGGTAAGGGATGGATCATATACAAAGTCTTTAACATTTCCAAAAGATTTTATCCTTGATTCAGATGCATATAAAAATAAAAATCCTGTCAGTATATAAATTAATTTTTTCATAAAATCTCCTTTTAAAAGATTAAATGGGCCCAGGTGGACTCGAACCACCGACCTCGCGCTTATCAGGCGCGCGCTCTAACCACCTGAGCTATGGGCCCAAAATTAAAAACAAAATTATAAAGGAAAAAAAAATTTTATTTCAACAATTTTATTTCAATTCTTCTATTCAATGCTCTTCCTTCTTCTGTTTCATTTGAAGCAACAGGTTTTGTATCTCCATAACCAACTGTTTTTATTCTTTCAGGATCTATTTTAAATTTATTAACAATATATCTTTTAACTGCTTCAGCCCTTGCTTTTGAGAGTTCAAGATTTGATGGAAATTCAGGTGTTGATACAGGGACATTATCAGTATGACCTTCTATCTCTATTTTTAATTCAGGATTCATTAAAAGAATATTTCCGATTTCGTCAATGATTGGGTAGGAAATTGGTATGATTTCTGCCTTTCCTGTTTCAAAATATATGTTGTGAATAATCAATTTTTGTTCTTTTTTAAACAATCCAAAATTTTCTTCTATTTTTCTTTCAGGTAGAACATTTGTTTCTTTTTCTTGAGAAAAATAAATTTTATTTTCAGGTATAACTTTTAGATGGTATTTACCTGCAGGAAGCCTCGGGATTGAATATTTTCCTTTTATTGTTTGGGATTCACCACTTATCTTACCTTCATAAATAACAACCGCATTTAAATCTTCACCTGTCTCTGCATCATAAACTCTTCCTTCTATGATTCCTTCATAAGGTCTTTTTTCAGGGGTTATTTTTATATGTTCAGGAATCAAAAATGAAGTTGATACCCTATGAGTAAGACCCAATTTACCATAATCAGCAAAAGCATAATCAAATGTAATATTTTTCCATCTTATTCCACCCCCAAATGTAAATTTATTTATTTCATCAATGAATCTATAACCCATCCTTAAAGCAACAACCTCTTTTATCCACAATTCTATTCCTGTGTTTATATGATATCTTTTTCCGCGCGGGAAAGTTAGATCAAGGAAAATCCCTGAAAATTCTTTTATTCTTTGATAAATTCCTGTTTTTATTTCAAAGGGCAATGGATAATTATAATTACCATATTTCATATTCCATCCAAAATTTTTTATGACAAATCCAAATGATAAATCTTTACTTATCCTTGTTATAAAACCTAAATCAAAACATGCACCCATTCCTTCTACCTGAGGCAATCTTTCATAAAGGTATTTAAAGTTTATCCCAGGAATAAAATAGTTTGAGATGTAACTTGAAAGCGAAAATTGAGCAACATAGGCAATTTGTTCTCCTTTTCCTGTATAATTTCCTTCTACATCCCTTAGTTCTATATCCTTTGTTCCTGAATATAAAAAACTTAATTCTGTATTTATATATTTTAACGGAATAAAAATTCCTGAATAGAAGTCTTTAAAATCCAGAAACCAGTGATTATATGAAAAAAATGCTCCTTTTTCCTTTACAAATGCATTTGATGCAGGATTCCACCATACACCTTGAATATCATTATAAATACCTGTGAAACTTTCTCCAAGAGCAGAAGGTCTTGCACCTATCCCAACCCTTAAAAGAGGAAAAATAATTTCTCCTTGATTTAAAATCAATATAAGTATTATCTTTATCATCTCTTCACCGATGTTTTTTTAGTTATTGTTTTTTTAATTTTTTCACCTTTAAATTCAAAAACATATATATAAACACCCGGTGCTACATAATTCCCCTTTTCATTCTTACCATTCCAGTAAATTATATGTTTTCCTCTTTTTAAAGGTTTATTTTTAAATAAAGTTATTATTTTTTCACCAAGCCTTGAATAAACTTCAAGGTTCCCTTTACCATCCTCAGGAACTGATATGAAAAAGTTTGTCCCTCTTTTTGAATCAAAGGGTGATTCATAGTTGAATATATAAAGTGGCGGTATTAAATTTATCTTTATTTTTGCTGAATCATAAAGGGTATTATAAGAATAAAGATAACCCTTTAATCTTATTATACATATATCCTCTGTATCGGAAATCGAATAATTGAATTCAGGTGCTCTTAAATATATTGAGAAATAATTTTTATTTGAAGGCTCGCATACCCCGAGATCTATATCCCCATTATGATTGTTATCAATTAAGGGATTTAATCCCTGTGAATCCCTTAATTCTATATTTAAATTAGCCCCTGAAAATGAGTATTCCAATTCAATATAATCATTTGAATTGCCCTGAAATAAAGAATAAAGATTTATTAAGAAAGAGGAATTATATGGAATAGAAATCTCTGTATCAGGCTCAAGAATTATTGAATAAAATACTTTTTTAACCTGTGTAAATAAATTTGCATTATCCCATACAGATGGGTTATTTGTAGAACTTGCCCTTATTATTGCAAGGTCATTATCCTGCGAACTTGCATTTTGAGGAATATCAACATTCACATAAATTTTTTGAAAGGCAAGAGGTGCCAAAATAACATCCTGATAACCATCATTGTTGTTATCATTTAATGGCATATTTGTTAAACTATCATATATAATCCTTTCAGCCCAGTTGCTTTGAAGAACATAAACATTTATTATATCCTGGGAGTTGCCTGAATTTATAACTTTTAAATAATACCTGATTTTTTCTCCGGGAAAACCTTCTTTCTGCTGGTCAGGCTCTATATAAACTGCTGCAGAAACTTTAACCTCTGTTATTATCCTCGCTGAATCAGAAATACTTAAATTGTTTGATACTCCCTTAATAAAAGCAGTATCACGAATACCACCAGATGAATTTTCAGGAATTGAAATCTCAAAAATTATAAATCCTGTATCCTTTGCAGGCACATATATTTTATTTATTAAATTACCAAGTGTATCAGTTATCCTCGCATTCCAGTTCTGATTATGATGGAATGAAAGATTTATCGTATCAATACTTTCTTGATTGTTTATAACTCTTAATCTATATTTTAAAATATCACCCGGATTTCCATAAGAAAAAGTATCAGGCTCAACTAAAAGATAGGGCATATGATATAAATAGGTCATTACAAGCGCAGAATCATAAATTGAGTTAATCCAGGAAGACCTCGCAATCACCTTTGTTAAATTCTGTGAATCAGGTGTTGCAGGTAATGGAGTAACCCATAAAATTATTTTTACAGTATCCTTTGGAAAAGTTTTTACAAAGTTTATTATTTGAGAACCCGTTGAATCTGTTATATAAGAAATATAACCTGAAGAACTGTTTGTATAAGATAATAAAATTGAATCTTTAAATTCACCTGTATTTATTACCCTTAAAGGGTAGGGGATTGTAACACCGGGAACTGTAACACCTTCTGTATCAGGCTCAATCTTTAATGAAATATTACCTGTTATTTTTGTTATTATCCTTGCAGAATCCCTCTTTAAAGGATTCGAAATTAAATACCCTTTTATATATGTTGTATCACATTCAAATGGCGAAGGATACTCAGGTGAATATATTTTCAAATTAAAATCAAATGTATCATTCGGAATTAATAAAATCGTATCTATTAAATTGCCAAGTGTATCAGTCAATTTCACAAACCACCCCGGATGCGTATTTGATGTGAAAAGATAAACAAGTTCATTTGCTTCACCTGTATAAACTGCCTTTACTTTATAAATAACTGAATCCTTTGGATGAACATAAGAAGATGTATCAGGAAAAATATTCAATAGAGAAGGAGGAGATGTTAAAATATTAAAAGATATCTCTTCCAGTTTCGGGACATATGTTGGCTTTAGATATGAAAAAATTATTTTATATTGAAGATAATGTTTATCAAATAAATTTTGGGGAATTGAGTCACCTGAATTCTGGATATAAACCCAGTCTGTCCATGAAGTATCTATTTGAGAAGAATTTCCCGATCTTAAATAAACCTCACATTTTGAGCCCTGTGGCTCATCTGCAATCCATGAAACTGTCCCACCATTTATAACTGAATCAGGTCCTAAATAAAAAATTGAAGAAATATATTCTTCATAAAAGGCTCTATTATAAGTGTTGCCTATTTCCATAAAGGAACCGTGATGGTCTTCTGTTACCGGAAGAGGAGTATATAAAGTATATTGTGGTCCCCAAATTACATAAGACTGGTATCCATAATTATTATTTACCCATATATCTATATTTTCATCAAAATTTAAGTCGGCTACAAGACCCCCACTCGCTCCTAAACCCAAATTGGAAGCTATCACTTGAAAATTATTTTCATTAAAATAGGGATATTCTCTAATATTGTAATATATTTTTAATCCATTAGATTCGCTATTAAAAACTATTATATCTAACCAATTATCTTTATTGAAATCCCATATGGCACTTCCACCGTATGCTTGACCTACATAAAAAGTCAGAGGCGGTATTGAGTCAAAACCACTTTCACTTCCAAAAAATATTGTTGCATATCCCTCCCCGCTCCATGTCGTACATA
>JBDRZF010000023.1:5203-9741 GCA_039803805.1 Caldifarciminota bacterium | reverse complement strand
TGAAATTGTTGAAAAAATTTATAAAATTGCAGGGATAAGATTTAATATAAATTCACCAAAACAACTTTCAGAGGTTCTTTTTAAAAGACTTAAATTACCTTGCAAGAAAAAGACTAAGACAGGGTATTCAACCGATTATGAAGTTTTAACAGAGCTTTCCGAGAAATACGAAATTGCCAAATTAATTCTTGATTATAGAGAACTATTTAAAATAAAAACAAGTTATATAGATACACTTTTAGAACTTAGAAATCCTTTTACAGGGAGAATAAATGCCACCTTTAATCAGATAAAGGCATCAACAGGAAGAATTATATGTTCAAATCCTAATCTTCAAACAATACCTGTAAAATCAGAAATAGGAAGGAAATTGAGAAAGGCTTTTTGTGCCCCTGACGGTTATTTTATAATATGTGCTGATTATTCGCAAATAGAACTTAGAATCCTTGCTCATTTTTCAGAAGATGAAAATCTTATAAGGGCTTTTGAAAGGGGAGAGGATATACATTCTTATACTGCTTCTTTAATAACAGGAAAGGATATAAAAGATATTACTCCTGAAGAAAGAAGAAAAGCAAAAACTGTTAATTTTGGAATATGCTATGGCATATCTCCTTTTGGTCTTTCAAAAGAATTAAATATAACACCTGACGAGGCACAGGGGTTGATTGCGCTTTTCTTTGCAAGTTTTCCAAAGGTTAAAAAGTGGATAGAAAAGACACTGGAATTTGCAAGAAAAAATTATTATGTAAAAACATTATTTGGAAGGATAAGGAATATACCTGATATAAATCATCATATAAAAGAGGTTAGGCATCAGGCAGAGAGAATAGCAGTTAATACTCCAATTCAAGGAACTGCTGCAGATATAATAAAGAAGGCGATGATAGATATTCATAAAGAATTTAAAAATAGGAAATTGGATGCCCATATAATACTCCAGATACATGATGAGCTTTTATTTGAGGTAAATGAAAAAGAGGTTGAAGTTGCAAAGGAAATAATAAAAGAAAAAATGGAAAATGTGGTTTCTTTAAAAGTCCCCCTTAAAATAGATATAAATTATGCAAAAAACTGGTATGATGCAAAATAATTTATTCCTTTACTATCCTTGTTCCCTCTTTGCCCTCAATTGCTTCCTTTACCTTTTCTAAACTTGTAATTATAACTTCTTTTCCTCCATTTTTTAAAAACTCTATTGCGGCCTCTATTTTTGGACCCATACTCCCTTTTGGAAACTGTCCATCATTCAAATATTTTATTGCTTCCTCTATTTTCATTAAAGATAGTGGAGTTTGATTTTCCTGTCCATAATTTAAATAAACCTTATCAACTGATGTTAAGATTATAAAATAATCTGCATTTATAAAAGAGGCAATTTTTGCAGAACATAGGTCTTTATCTATTATTCCATAAACTGCTTTTAATTTATTCCCTTTTCTTATAAGAGGGATTCCTCCACCTCCTCCTGCTATTACAATATTTCCATCTTCAACAAGTTTTTTAATTATATCTTTTTCTATTATATCAACAGGTTTAGGTGAAGGAACTGTAATTCTGTATCCTCTATTTACATCCTTCTTTATAGGGTAATCAAAAAGTCCTTTCATTTCCTCTGCTTCTTTATGGGTAAAAAACGGTCCTATTGGTTTTGTTGGATTTTTGAATTCAGGGTCCTTTTCATCAACGATTACTTGCGTTATTATAACACTTATTTTTCTCTCTATTCTTTTTTCATAGAATATTTCATGGAGAAGATGGGAAATCATATATCCCATCCATCCCTGTGTTTCTGCATCAAGAACATCAAGTGGATACATTGGTATTTCTTTTCTTGCATAATAGTTTCTTAAAAAAGCAACACCTACCTGTGGTCCATTTCCATGGGTTATAACGCAACCAGTTGATTTTTCTATAATTGGCAGTATTTTATAAAGAGATTCCTTTGTTGTTTTAAACTGGGTAACCACATGAAAGGAAGCACCTTGAGGCAAAATTGCGTTGCCTCCAAGAGCAATTACAACTTTCATTTTCCTATACCCCTTTTAGATGTTTTTATAAATTCAATTAAATATTTTATATCATCATATTTTGAAAAATCTCTTTCTAAAATTTCAAGAGCCTGTGAAGTATTTAAATTTTGCCTGAAAAGGATTCTGTAAGCATCTTTTAAAATCTTTATTCTTTCTTCACTAAATCCATTTCTTCTAAGCCCAACTATGTTAAGTCCTTTAATTTCTGTATTTTCAACTCCATCGGCTATCACATAGGGAACAACATCAAGACCCAAACGCGCCCTTCCCCTTATCATTGCATATTTACCAACCCTACAAAACTGATGTATTAAAACACCTCCTGATAGAACTGCAAAATCATGAATCTCAACATGTCCTGCAAGTTGTGTTCCATTTGCAATGACTATATTATTTCCGATTTTTACATTATGTCCAAGATGAGTATAAGCCATCAAAAAGCAATTATCTCCAATACATGTTTTTTCTCCTTCACCTGTTGCCCTGTGGATTGTTACAAATTCCCTTATTATGTTATTATTTCCAATAACAACTTCTGTTTCCTCTCCTTTATATTTCACATCCTGTGGAGGAAAACCGATGCAGGCAAAGTGGTATATAATATTATTTTCTCCAATTGTAACTTTTCCTTCAATCATAACATTATTTCCTATTTTTGTTCCTTTCCCTATTTTAACTTTGCCCGTAATTGTTGAAAATGCTCCTATTTCTACATCATCCTCAATTAAAACATCCTTATCAACAAATGCGGTCGGATGAATTTTCACCAATTTTTATCCTCCTTCAGAAATTGCTGTTAATTCTCCTTCAGCGACAATTTCGTCATTTACATAAGCCTTTCCATACATTTTACAAACTTTTCCTCCCCATCTTATTATTTCAACTTCCATTATTAAGGTATCACCCGGTAAAACAGGCTTCCTAAACTTTACATTGTTTATACCTGCAAAATAAAAGAGTTTTTTTTCTTTTATTTTTTTTGATATTAATATTCCACCTGTTTGGGCAAGTGCCTCAACTATTAAAACACCGGGCATTATAGGATTTTCAGGAAAATGACCCTGAAAGAAATTTTCATTAAATGTAACATTTTTTATTCCTACAATTCTATTTTCTTCAACAGAAAGTATCCTATCAACAAGTAAAAATGGATATTTGTGGGGAAGCAATTTTAAAATTTCTTTAATTTCAATTTCATCTTTTAGGAGGTACTTTTTAAGTTTTTTAATTGCCTCAACATGATGTCTGTGCCCTGTCCCAATTGCAACTATATGAAATGATAAGGGATAATTTAAAAGGGAAAAATCACCAATTAAATCAAGTATTTTATGCCTTAAAAACTCATCAGGATAAGCAAGAATTTCTTTATTTATCCATTCACCATCTTTAAAAACAAGGACATTTTTCTCATTCCCTCCTTTACCAAGTCCTCTTTTTCTTACTTCTTCAATTTCCTCATAGAATATAAATGTTTTTGCTTTTGAAATTTCCTTTTCGTAATTTTCAGGAGTTATGTTAACAGTTAAAAATCCTTCAAGCCCCTTTTCTTTTTTAAAAATATATGTAACTTTGAAAACATCCGATGGCAAAAATACTATTTCTTTTTCATCTTCAAAAGAAAAACTAACTGAATTTTTTAACTTAAACGGTTCAATATCACCTATTTCTTCAATGCCAACTCTTTTTATTTCTGAAACAAATTCATATGAAGATGTATCAAAGGAGGGAATCTCATCTCCCTCTACTATTATATCACAATAAATATTAAAGCCAGAAAGAGCAGAAAGAAGATGTTCCAATGTGAATATAATTTCATTATCCTTTTTAAAGGCTATACATCTATAAGAGGTTTCAACGTTTTGAAGAGAAAAGGGAATCTCAATTTCTTCTTCATTTTTCCTTAAAAAAATTCTTCTGCTAATCTCTCTTTTTGGCTTTAGAATAACTTTATTTTCTCTCCCCTTATGAAGTCCTATTCCTTTCATAATTATTTCATTTTTTAAGGTATAAACTTTCATTTTTCCCCCTTAAAAACTTCATAAAAAACCTTTGCAGTATTAAAATGTATATCAATAAGGTCGTTTAAATTCCTTGAATATCCTCCCCCAAGGGTTATTGCAACAGGTATATTATTTTTTCTGCAAAATTCAGCAACCTTTTTATCTCTTTCAATAAGACCTTCTTTTGTTAACATTAAATTTCCAAGTTTATCCTCTTTATAAGGATCTGCTCCTGCTTGATATATACACAGGTCAAAGGGTAAATTTTTTTCAATAATATTTAATGCATAATCCATTTTTTCAAGGTATAATTCATCCCCTGCAAAATCTGGTAATCCTATATCAAGATCACTTTTTTCTTTCACAGGATAAAGATTTTGTTGATGAATTGAAAATGTGAAGATATCTTTATCTTCTTGAAATATTCTTGCGGTTCCATTACCTTGATGTAAATCACAGTCTATTACAACTGCTCTTTTTATACTTCCTTCTTTTTTTAATTTTA
>JBDRZF010000023.1:0-5193 GCA_039803805.1 Caldifarciminota bacterium | reverse complement strand
AAGCAATATCATTTATATAACAGAATCCTTCTGCTTTATTTTTAAAAGCATGATGAAATCCACCACCTATATGATAGCATACCTTTTCCTTTAACGCAACTTCTGAAGCAATATAAGTGCCTGAAGAGGCAAGCATAAACATCTCAACAATTTCTTTTGTAAGTGGAAGTTCTGAATAAATTGTTCTTTCTGTCCATCTTAAATTCTTCAAATCATCAAGATATTCTTTATCAAGTAAAATTAATAAATCACTTTCTTCGGGTAAATAGGGGGATATAAAATCTTCCTCTTTTCCCATTCCCTCTTTTAATATTCTTTCTTTTATCAATTTATATTTTATTGTTGGAAATACATGAATTCCAAAATCAACTAAATATTTTTCCGAATAAACAAATTTCATTTATAAATTCCCTTTTCTCTTATATATTTTTCAACTTCATCTCTTACAAAGAATTTTATCTCTTTTCCTTCTTTAACCCTTTCCCTTATTTCACTTGACGATACCTCAATGCACCTGTTGTTCAAAAATCTAACCTCTTTTGAAAAAGGTAAATTACTGAAATCCTCTGTTTTTCTCTTTAAAACTGCTATTTTAACTTCTTTTAATATTTCCTCAGGTTTATACCATGTTGAAAATTTTACGAACTGGTCAGAGCCAATCAAGAACCAGAATTCATTTTCTTTATATCTTTTTTTAATCTCTTTTATAACAATTAAAGAAAAACTTTTTTCAAGATTTAGTTTTTTTTCTAAATCTATTGCTTTAAATTTGTCAAAATTTTTTATTGAAAGTTCTACCATATGAAATCTTTCTTCAAAACTTGCATTTTCCTTTCTATGGGGAGGATTGAAACTTACTAAAAACCATATCTCATCAAGGGAAAGTTCTGTTAATGCGTCTAAAGCAGTAAGAAGGTGCCCTATGTGAGGCGGATCAAAAAGTCCACCAAATATTCCTACTTTCCTCATTTTTTATTTTCAAAGATTTTATTTGCTTTCTTATAAATATCAAGATCAGAATATTCTTCTTTTAATATCTGAAAATAAATTTTGGCTGATTCTTTTTTATTCATTTTTAAATAAAGATTCATTGTATTAAATATTTTCTTTGCAATCTTTTCCCTGCATTTCTTAATAATATCTTCTATTTCCTTTTTAAATTTTGATTCAGGATAATTTTTTATAAAATTATTTGCATTTCTAATAATTTCATAAGTTTTCTCTTGGTCAAGTTCTTCATTCGGTAATTGTGAAAATTCTATCTTTATCATCATAAATTCACTTTCTTCTTTATATTCACTATTCGGAAAATGGTCTTTTAAAAATTTAAATTCCATAAAACTTTGCTCATAATCCTTTATTTTATAATAACACATCGCAAGGTAAAATTGTGCATCATCAGTATTTTCTGAAATTTCCTTTGCATATATTACTTTTTTGAATCCTTCAATTGCTTGTTTATATTTTCTTTTATTATAGAATTCAATACTTTTTTTGAAAATTTCTTCTATATTTTCATTTCCTTTAAATAATTCTTTTTTTGCACATAATAAAAAAATAAAAAACAAAGAAAAAAATAAAATTTTATTCTTCATTTTATAGTTTTGATATTTTGTCTTTTATTTTATAGATTAAAACTTCAATGCACTGCAAATCTTCCTTTACTTTTTCCGGAAAATCTTCTTCTCCCGGTTTTAAATTGGCAAATTTTTCCTTTATATCTGATAATGCTTTCCCAAATTTTTCTATTAACAAATCCATATCATTTTTTATAAGCATTATATTTTCCCTCATTTTTGAACATTTTTCTTTAAATTCCTCCACTTTTTTATCACATATTTTTTCAAATTCCTTTTCAAAGAAGGCAAGTTTTTTTTCAATCTCTTCTTTTTTAAAATATATATCAATTATATATTCGTTCATTTCTTTTACTGAAGTCATCAAAAATTTTTTACTTTCTTTAGCCTTTTTAATATTTTCTTCTACCTTTAACAAAATTTCGCGCATTGATGCTACTGGTTTTGAAATATAATCATCTGCTCCTTTTTTTAAAAGATGAACGGCTAAATCTTGTGAACCATAAGCAGTCATCATTATTACCGGCATTTCTTCATATTTTTCTTTTATTCTTCTTAACATTTCAATTCCGTCTGTGTCAGGAAGAATATAATCAAGTAAAATTAGATCAGGCTTAAATTCTCTTATTTTTTCAATTCCCTCTTTTCCTGTTGTTATATGTTCTAAAATGTAATTATTTTCTTCAAATATTCTCTTCAAAATTGATGCAGTTTCAATATCATCTTCAATCAAGAGTATTTTGCCTTTTTTTTCTCTTTTTTCTTTTATTTCTCCGGTGAGTTCTTTTATTTTTCTTAAAATAATCTCTGGATTTGTTCCTTTTTGAAAATAGGCATCTATTTTAACAGGATAAAATCTTCCTCTTAAAATGATGCCTTTTTTGATTTCGTCCTCTTTAAAATATAAAATTGTGTGGAATATAAAAGGAATCTTTTCGGTTTTCGGGTTTATTTTACATTCCCTTAAAATTTCCACACCAAGTTTTTTTGGTAAAAGTATTTCCAGTATTACACAATCAGGTATAATTTTAAATATATTTTCTATGCCCTCCTCCCCGTCAAAGGAATGATAAACCCTATATCCCTTCTCTTCTAAAAAATTTCCAATTGATTCATGAATTTCTTCGGAATCATCTATTAAAAGAATTTTTTTTTCCATCATATTTATTAACTGGGGCGCGAGGATTCGAACCTCGACTGTGGGATCCAAAATCCCATGTCCTGCCAGTTAGACGACGCCCCAGTTTAAACTCTTTGTCCAAAAGATTTTTCCAAAACCCAAATTAAAATCTTCCTCAAATTTTTTATCAAAATAAGCCCATAAACTTGAACCACTACCCGCAAGCATCACTTTTTTTGCACCTTTTGATATTAATAAGTCTTTTATTTTAACAAAAAATGGGTAATATTTAAAAATTACTTTTTCAAAATCATTTTCTATCTCTTTTATAAATTCTTCATAATTTTTTTCTTCAAGGTATTTTAAAACATTATAAAATTTTTCTTCTTTCTTTTTAATCATTTCTTTATCTTCATAAATTTTATCAATTTCTGAATATGCCCATGCACTACTTATTTCAAAACCCGGATAAAATATGAAGAAATTTCCTTTAAAGTCTGTTGAAATGTTTTCTAAGATATCTCCTCTTCCCTCTCCCTTCACTGTTCCATAATGTAAAAAATAAGGAACATCACTTCCTATTTTTTTTGCTATGTTATACATTTCTTCATCTGTTAAATTTAAAAGATAGATTTCATTTAATGCTTTTAAAATAGATGCTGCATCTGAGGAACCACCTCCAAGTCCTCCACCTATTGGTATGTTTTTCTTTATATATATCTCTGCTCCATAAAACTTACTTTTATATTTTGATAATTCTTCAAGAACCTTAATAGCAATATTTTTATCTCCTTCAGGTCCCCCGTCACATTTTATTTTTACAAGTTCTGACTTATTTATTTCTATTTCATCATAAAGGTCTATTGGATGAAAGATTGTTTTAATTTCATGGTATCCATCCTTTCTTTTACCCATTATCCATAAACCAAGGTTTATTTTTGCATAAGCCTTTATCATCATATTAAGTTTTATATATTATGCTATAATTTCAAAAAAATCAATTATCTTGACTTGATTTTAACTTAATTATGCTTTATAATATATTTTTAAAAATTTAGGGAGGTGATGATATGAAGGCGTTAATTATAATAATAGGGATGCTTCTAAATCAAAGGGGGAATACAAAAATTGAGTATAAAGTCCTTGAAAAAAGTTATAAGCACTTTTCTATTGAAATATCAGTTCCTTCCCTTTCTTATAGGATAGTTAATTATGAAAATGAAAATTTCCTTGAGTTTGATTTAAAGGAAATTGGAATAACAGAGGAAATAGGTTATCCTGAACTTCCTGTTTTAAGAAAATTATTTGAGATAACAAGTGGCTCAGATATCAATTTTGAAATTGTTGAAATTGAAGAAGAAAAGATTTCTTTAAAGGAAATGAATTTACCAAGGATAAAACCAAGGCTTCCTCCTTTACAAAAGATAAGGGGTGCAAAACAGGAATTTGTTATAAATGAAGAATTTTATTCAAAGGATGAATTCTATCCAAAATTTAATTTTGAAGTTAAAAAGGTGGGGATGATAAGGGAACATGAAGTTGCTCAATTTATCTTTTATCCGGTGAAGTATAATCCTTTCAGAAATGAAATAAAAGTTGCTAAAAGATTAAAGGTGAAGATAAATTTTAAAAATGGGGATTTGAATAAAACAATAAAGGCTTATAATGAAAGAGATAATATTGTATTTAAAAAACTCTTTAAAAATATCTTAATGAATTATCCCCTTTATCCTCAAGTTCCTTCTCTTCCTGTTGGTCTTTTAATAATTGTTCCTGATGAATGGGAAAGTTATGTTCAGCCCCTTAAAAAATGGAAAAAGGAAAAAGGTTATTATGTAAAAGTTGCAAAATTATCAGAGACAGGTTATGATACGATATCTATAAGAAATTACATAATAAATCTTTACAATACTTGGGACAAAAATTTAACATTTGTCATACTTGTTGGGGATGTTGATAAAATACCATATTTCAGGTCTTCTGAATTAAATAACCCGATAAATGATTTGAAATACGGACTTATTGTTGGAAATGATTATTTTCCCGATATTTATGTTGGAAGAATAAGCATAGCAGATGTTTCTCAACTTCAAAATGTTATAAATAAAATATTAAATTATGAAAAGGTTATATGGTCGCAGGGAAATGAATGGGCAAAAAGAGCATTCTTTATCGCCTCTGCAGACCCATCTTATCATCAAGTTGCAGAACAAACCCATCTTTATTGTATGCAGATTGTAAGAAAGCCACAGCATGGGATGATAGCAGATTCTGTTTTTGCATATTATCAATCTGGTTCACCAACAATAATTACAAATGCATTAAATAATGGAAGGTCTTTATGCACATATTCAGGCCATGGAATGGAAACAGGATGGAGCGATTATAATGGACTTCAATACACTAATTCAAATGTATATAGTTTAACAAATACAGATAAATATCCACTTATTCAATCATACGCCTGCTTAACTGGTAAATATGATGTTTCTGAAT
>JBDRZF010000022.1:0-9787 GCA_039803805.1 Caldifarciminota bacterium | reverse complement strand
TTTGCTCCAATTGTTAAAATTCCACCATGGGATAAAATCAATGCCTGAAGAAAAAGGGATAAAAAACAGATGAAAAATGAAGAAAAAGGACCTAATATAAGGGAAATAAAAAAGGCACCAAGAAGATGAACCGATGTTCCATAAGGAACAGGAAAACTTATACTTTCTATTAAAAAAATAAAGGAGGCTGAAAGACCGAGAAGCGGAATTCTTTCAGGTAAAATTTTTTTTATTATTTTTTTGATTGAATAAATAAGTGTCAAGATTGAAAAAGCATTTGTTAAAGAAACTGTCTTTACATCTAAAAATCCATCAGGTATATGCATCTTTTAACTTTTTATTTGCCATTATATAAAAAATTATTCCTGTGAAACCAAATATTATTGAAATACCAAAAAGGATTTTAAAATAAATAGGGATTTTTGAATTTCTTATAAATTCTTCTTCTTCTAAATTTTTTATTTCAAATTCCTTTATAATTCCATGACCCATTCCATCATCAATCTCTATTTTCCATTTACCAATTTTATCAGGGAAAAATAAAACCCTTCCATTTTTATCAAGGGTACCTTCTGAAAAAATTTTACCATCAGGTGAATATATTTTATAATCTGCAAAGGACATCGGAGTTCCATCTTCATAAAAAAATCTTATACCTTTTGCATTTTGAAAAAATTCAAAATCAACACCATGGGAAATTAAAATCAATGTGAATAAAATGTTAATGTGCATACCTTACCTTTCTCCCTTTTAATTAAAAGATTTAAACCTTTTTTAACTTTATAAGAATTTTTGAAAAATCCGCTTCCCTTTTCATTCATAAATTCATAATTTCCCTGAGGAAAATTTATTTCTTTATCTTTTGAAAAATCAAAATCCTTTAAATTTATTTCAAAATCATAATTCAAATTTTTAAATTCTGTTAATTTTTCAACATAAAAATAATTTTTTCCTATATAAAAGATTTCTCCATCAGGCTTTGAAAGAATAAAGTAAATAAGATATGTTCCTTCTTTATTTATTTTAAAAGAGGATAAAAGATAATTTTTTTCCTTTTTATATTCAAGATTGATTTCATTCCCATCAGGCTCAACAAGTTTAAACTCTTTTATGAGTTTTTCCTTTGGAGCAAATTCAGATTCAAAAATTTTGTGTCCTCCTTTTATAAATATTTTTATTTCCTCATTTAATTTTGGAAAAGGATTTGATATTTCTATCCAGAAATCATGGGGATATAGAAAATTTAAGAAAAATAAAATAAAAAATAATTTTTTCATTTTTCTCTCCTTAAAATCTATACATTAAAGTTAAATTTGCCCTCAAATTTGTTGATTTTGAATTACCAAATCCAATTCCTGTTTTTATAATGGAATTTTCTATAGGGAAATAAATGCCAGGAAGGAAAAATAAGGAACCTTCATAATCCCCGAGAATTTCAATCCCACCTGCAATACCATGCGGGTCAGAGGATAAGGGATTTTTAATGCCAAATGCCCATTCCTTTAAAAATTCATCACCATCCTTTATAAAATTTAAATTTAAACATATATTTGAATGGACACCAAAATCCTTACTTAAAATTATTTTTCCTTCAAAAACTTCTTTTCCATCAAGATATTCTCTGCTTCTTTTAAAAGGAGTTTCATAAGATAAAACAAAAGCAAAATCAACAAATGTGAATTTTTTAGCCCTTAATTGAAGTGAAAATGCTGCTGCCTCAATGAAAGGAGAAAGTTCAATATTATTTAGAGTATGTCCTTTACCAAATTTTGCAAAATGGGTATGAACATCAAACATAATATAATCTGTTATTCCATAGGAAATTCCAGGTGTGAATTCCCAGTGGTCTAAATCAGGATTATCTTTATTTTCAACAAAATAATCATAATGAAGGTGAAATACTTTTTGATTTTTTGGTGCAGTTGAATATGATTCCATTTCTATATATTCCATTGCATGATGAGCATTAAGGATTATTACCCCTCCAATTATAATTCCCGCTACTTTTTTCATCTTTCCTCCTTTTGCTACTTTTTTTAAAAAAAGTGTTACTATTATAAAGAAAAAAAATTAAAAAGTCAAATTATTTCTTTAAAAATTACTCCTTATCTTATAACTTGTTCTTTTATCAGAATTTAAAAATTTTGAAGTTTAATTTTTTATCACCTTAAATTGCTTTATTTTTACCTCCTTTGAAGATATTTTCAAGAAATAAATCCCTTTTGGAAGTTCTTTTAATTTTTCAATTTTCGCAGAAATTAATGGTGGATTAAAACATTTCTCAATTATCTCTCTTCCATTTAAATTGTAAAGGGAAACTTTAAACGGAAATGCTACAGGTTTTGAGAATTTTATAAGTATAAAATCTTCAAAGAAAGAAGGTATTTCTTTTATCTCTGGAAGAACTATTAAGGATTTTTCTTGAGCACTTGCTGCACCCATCATTTCAACCCAATCTAAGTCAAGAGCCCATATATAGCAGCCATAAAGTTGGTCACAGTTTATCGCAAAACTGGCTTTTCTCGTTCCTGTAAAGGAACCCGTATGTACATATACAAGATTATTCTCTACATAATATTTAATGGAATCGTTTCTCCATATTATGCTATCTGTTCTCCATTGACTGATTATTCCATAATGATATATATTTACATAACCACCTGGGTAAATGATATACTGTTCATAACGGAATTGCATATCATTGAATCCGCCCCATGGCATATAGTTATAACAGTTATTATCAAGTGTGGTTTTAATTCTAAATTTTATCTTTGCAGGAGGTAAAATACTATCCTTGCTCAGAATCTGAAAATATTGACCATAACCACTTCCATTATACATTGTCAGGACTCCACCACCCATTACATAGGAGCCACCATTATTTATAATTTTCCATTTTGTTGTATCTATTGTTGTGCCATTAAAGTCATCATAGAGATATACCTGCCCGTATAGAGAAAGAATACCTATACTTATCCCCACTATTATTTTATATATTTTACCTTTCATCCTCTCACCCCCTTAAATTTAAAATTCCAAAAATTTAAGGATATATTTCTATATACCCACCTATTGTTATAGTTATATGCCAGTTTTCAAACCAGCCATCAC
Organism: Caldifarciminota bacterium; assembly: GCA_039803805.1. Classification (GTDB taxonomy): domain Bacteria; phylum Hydrothermota; class Hydrothermia; order Hydrothermales; family Hydrothermaceae; genus JBDRZD01. The sequence continues at coordinate 6,676 of JBDRZF010000022.1, read as the reverse complement.
CATAACCAATAAATATTGCAACATCTGGATTATTAATCAACTGGTTAGCCTTATTAAATTGATAACTTACATTTAAATTGAAATTTGCTTCTGAATTTAAAAGGTCAACCCATCCATTTAAATTGTGTAATGAGTAATCCTGCAAGCCTAAATAACGACAGTTTAAAGATATTGATACATATGGATATATTGTATCAAGAATTATTGTATCTTGATTTATAAGATTAATTGGTAAAATAAGTATATTCATATTATCAAGGTATTCCCTGTCAAGGGATTTTATCTTAAATTTAAAATTTATAAAAATTGAATCACCAGGTGTAAATTGTTTAAATATTCCATTTCTTATGCAAAAAGAACCTGTATATGTATTGTTGCATCTTGTATCACGCCATGCTGCCTCTGAAAAACTCCAGAATTTCCCTTTATAAAAAGAATCCATTGCCTTATAAAAAGGAGCAAAATTTCCACATAGATTACATAGAGTTGCTCCCGGAACAAATCCTGTTTGCCATGTGGAATCTATATTAATCAAGGTTTGATTAAAAATTAAGAAAATCAAAATTTTCATTTTAACCTCCCAGTTTTATAAATTCTAATATTTCATTCTTTCTTTTTAAATAATATTTACCGGGAGGAAGTTCTTTACCAAAAATCTCACCTGGAATAACCTTTTTAATTTTCCTTCCATCTAAGGTATAAATAATGAAAGGTTCTTTTGAATCAGAGATAATGGTTGTAATACCTTTAAAAGGATTGAGCCTTAAATAAGATTTTGTTTCTTTTGAAATTTCCTTTTCTTTTATTTCTACCATATTGCAATTTGGGTCATAAAGAGCAACCCTTACATCCCAACTTTGAATATTTACATTCAATCTATGCCCTATTATGTACATATATCCATTTTCAATTCCTTTTATACCGATAGCCTGTCCGAATCTTTCTTCATTTGACATTGAAAATGTATGACTGCATATAAGGCTGCCTGTTTCCTTATCCCTTTTTTCCATCGCCCATCTCCATGTTGGTGGAATATCTTTATATCCTGCAAGTAAAACATAATTTCCTGAAACATCTATATCAAATAAAATATCATGAACATTTGAAAGCCCGATTGAATATGCCCACATTTGAATTCCAGATGCATTTCTTTTTTCAATCCACCAGTTATAACCGGGTGGTTGCCAGTAATATCCTCCGGTATAAACATTTTCATTTTCATCACAGGCAACACAAAGACCATGATTATCCTCTGAAGGGTTACCTGCTATAATATTTTTCCATCCAAAGCCGCCATTTTTTCCATATTGAGATAATGACCATTTCCATTTAGAAGTAATTGTATCCCATTCTTCTCCGCATATATAAACAAAATTCTGAGAAATTGCTATATCATTACCATAGGTATGCAGAGATGAAGAATCTATAACCTCCCAGAGAATGTTGAAAAGAGTATCGCATTTTAATATTCTTGTTCTATATTTTCCATCTTGATATATATTTCCAACCAAATATATATTTCCTTCCTGATCAATATCTATTCCCTTTATATAAGAATATTCCCATTCTGTCCATCTTATCTCCTGAAGAACATTTCCATATGGATCAATTTTCCATAATGTCCCTATATCTTTATCTTGAAGAGTTATATGTCCAACAGCATAAATTTTTTCTCCATAAGTTTTTAATTTTTCAATGCATGAACCTTTTGCATCATCAGGAAGAATATAACTTTCCCATAATAGATTTCCTGATTGGTCAAACTTTAATATAACACTTCTATAAAGTGTATCCCAGACCCAAACAGTTCCAATTATTTTACCCTGTATATCAGTATCAATACTCTTTGCAAAATCATTTCCTCCTGAGTTCCATATATAAGGCCATACATATATTAAAATTATGAACCAATTCATTTGACCTCCCTTTTTTAAGTTATATTATAAAGAAAAAAAAATATAAAAGTCAATTTGCTATCTTTTGACAAAATAGATTAATTTTCAATATAATTTAAAATCAATGAATGTTAAAGAAATTCTATTAAAACTCCTTGAATTTAAAAGCGTTTCCCCAAATACTTCAGAATTAAAAAAAATAGTTCTTTTTATTGAAGATATTTTTAAAGATAAAAAAGTTTATATTAAAAAATTTGAAGTAAATGAAAAACCTTCAATTTATATATCTTTTTATGATACCCTTGAACCTCGCATCCTTTTTTTGGGACATCTTGATGTTGTTCCTCCTGATAGTGAGGTTGGATGGAGTATAAAAGAAGAGGGAGATAGAATTTTTGCAAGGGGAGCAATGGATATGAAAGGAACTTGTGCTGTTTTAATAAAACTTTTTCTTGATTTAATAGAAGAAAAGAGAAAGGGTAATTTTGCCTTGCTTTTTACAACTGATGAAGAAATTGGTGGAAAGGATGGAGTTGAATATATAGTAAATAAAGAAAATTTAAATCCTGAATTTGTTATAATTCCTGATGGTGGATTAAATTTTAATCCTGTTTTAGAAAGTAAAGGAGTTTTACATGTTGAAATAAGTGCAAAAGGAAAATCCTGTCATGGTTCAACACCATGGCTTGGTGAGAATGCGATAGAAAAACTTTTTGAAATATATAAAGAAATAAAAGAATTTGTTATAAAAGAAAGTGAAAATAAAATCTCTGAGCACTGGCATCCAACAGTTTCAATTGGTGTTATAAATGGTGGAGAGGCAGTCAATAAAGTCCCTGATAATGCCTTTATGCAAATTGATTTAAGGTTTCCTTATCCCTATTCTATTAATTATTTTGAGAATAAAATAAGAGAAATTTTAAGTAAATATAAAGATACATCTTATAAAATTCTTTCAAAAGGAGAACCTATTTATACTTCTTCTGAAAATGAATATGTAAAAAAATTTATTCAGGTTTATGAAAAAGTTTTAGATAAAAAAATAAACTTTATAAAGGAGCATGGAGCAACTGATGGAAGATTTTTTGTAGAAAAAAACATACCTGTTTTAATAATATATCCTGTTGGAGGAGGAGTTCATTCAAAAGATGAATGGGTAAGTATTTTTTCTCTTGAAACCCTATTAAATTTATTTAAGGAGTTTTTAAAAGAATATGAGGAAAGTTAGGGTCTCTCTTCTTCAACTTTCAACAAGGCTTGGGAAAATTGATGAAAACTGTGAAAAAATCTTAAGGGGAATTGAAGAGGCAAGAAAGGAAAAGGCAGAGATTATAGTTACTCCTGAGATTGCAACACTTGGTTATGGTTCAGGAGATATATATCTTGATAAAGTGAGGGAAAATTTAGAGATGGTTAAAAAAATAAAAGAAAGGGTAAAGGATTTTTATTTAATTCTTGGTTATGTTGAGGAAGATAATAAGGGATTTTTTTATAATTCTGCTGCCCTAATTTATAATGGAGAAATAATAGGAAATTATAGAAAGGTTCAACTTGTAAATTATAGACTTTTTGATGAAAAGAGGTATTTTAAACCGGGAAACAGTATGCCTGTTTTTAAAACAAAATTTGGTAAAATTGGTATCCTTATATGTGAGGATGTATGGTTTCCTGAGCCACCAAGGGCAATGGCATTAAGGGGGGCAGAAGTTCTATTTGTTATAGGAGCATCACCCTTTGAAAGGAAAAAGGATGAAATATGGATAAATTATTTAAAGCAAAGGGTGTATGATAATATTTTACCAATTATTTTCTGTAATCAGGCAGGATGCCAGGATGGGATTGTTTATATGGGCTTCAGTATGTATATAAATGCAAGGGGTGAGATTGTTGCACAGGGCAAAATTGCTGAAGAAGAGATAATAACCTTTGATGTTGACCTTGATGAATATAAAAGATTGAGGAGAAGGGATATAAGGTTAAGGGAAGTAAGAAGGGAAATCATAGAGGATCTTTTAAGAGCTTTGGAGGAGATGGAAAATGAAAGAGATTAAATTTGAAGAAAGAGAACTCCCAATTATAGAAAAAGTAATAATTGAATCTATTAAAACAAGGGTTTTAAAAGCAAATGCAAAAGGTGGAATAGTTGCATTTTCAGGAGGTGTTGATTCATCACTTGTTTTATGCCTTTCAAAAAAGGCTTTAGATAAAAATTTGATCGCCTTAATAATGCCTGAAAAGGGGATAACACCGGAAAAGGATATTGAGGATGCATTAAAACTTGTTAATAAATTAAAAGTTGATTACGAAATAATTGAAATAAATGATTTTGTTGAGAGTTTCTCAAAGGTTTTAAAAAGAGGAGAAAAAGAGGCAAAAGAATATTCTGTATACAATTCAAAACCAAGAATAAGGATGATAATAAATTATTTATATGCAAATACATTAAATTATATTGTTATAGGAACATCAAATAAAACAGAATTATTGTTAGGATATGGAACAAAATATGGAGACCTTGGAGCAGATATTTATCCAATAGGGGACTTATATAAAACGCAGGTATGGCAACTTGCAGAATATATGGGAATAGATGCTGAAATTGTTAAAAAAGTCCCTTCTGCTGGACTATGGGTGGGGCAAACAGATGAGGAGGAAATAGGTTATACTTATGAGCAAATTGATTCTGTCCTTTATGCACTTGTTGATCTTGAACTTTCTGTAAGGGAAACATGCGAACTTTTAAAAATTCCTGAAGAAGCGGTAATGGATCTTTATTTAAGGGTAGTTAAAAGCGAGCATAAAAGGAAACCACCAACAATTACAAAAATTTCAAGAATGTGTCTTGATAAGGACTGGAAATATCCAGTTGAAAGAGAATGATAAAAGTTCTTGGAATAAATGGCTCACCAAGAAAAGACGGAAATACAAATCTTATGATTCAAACAGTTCTTGAATCAGCAAGAAAAGAAGGTGCTGAAACAAATATTATCCATTTAATTGATTATCCAATTTCTTATTGTTTGGGATGCTATTCAAAGGATAAAAAATTATGCAATCCCGAGGTTTTTAAAGAAATGCTTCCAAAAGTTTACGAAGAATTAATTTCTTCTCATGCTTATGTTTTTGGAACACCTGTTTACTGGTTCAGCATTTCAGGTCTTATGAAAAATTTTATAGACCTTTTAACAGCCCTTGAAAATATTGAAAAAATTCTTGAAAATAAAATTGCCTCTTGTGTTATTTCAATGGAAGAGGATGGAGCAGTAAATGCCGCATCTCAAATTCTCATTCCTCTAAATTTTATGGGTATTTTAATTCCACCATTTGCAATTACTTATGCACAGGGAAATCTTTTTTTGAATGAGGATAAAGAATTAATTTTAGAACTTGAAAATATAGGTAAAAACCTTGTTAAATTTGCGAGGATTTTAAATGAGAATAAAAAAATTAATACTTAAGGGATTTAAGTCTTTTCCAAATAAAACAGAAATTGTTTTCTCTCCAAAAATTACTGCATGTGTTGGTCCTAATGGTTGTGGAAAAACAAATATATTTGAAGGAATCCTTTTTGCACTCGGTGAGAAAAAACCGCAGAATTTAAGAGGAAATACCTGGGAAGATTTGATATTTTCTGGAAATGAAAAAATTTCAAGACTTCTTTCTGCAGAGGTTGCTATAATAATGGAGAGGGAAGAGGAAGAAATTGAAATAAGAAGAAAAATTTATAGAGACGGAAAAATAGAAAATTATATCAATGGAGAATATATATCCCATTTAAAATGGAATGATAAGATATATGAAATTTTTCCGCAGGGAAATTCCTATGCACTTATGAAAAATGAAGATATTGAAAAATTTATAATGGATGCACCAAGATATTTAAAGGAATTCATTCATTCAATGGCAGGGCTTGAACTTTTTGAAAAAAAGAAAGATACATTAAAAAGAAGGCTTTTAAGAGTTGAAAGGGAAATAGAGAGATTAGAAGATATATTAAATTTAAAAGAAAAAAGATTGGATGAACTGCAAAAAGAAGTTTTTAGATTGAAAAATTACTGGAATATAAAAGAGAGAATAAATGCACTGGAAAAAGAGAAAATTTCAATAAATTATTTCTACCTTAAAAGGGAAATCCAGAAAAGGGAAAGGGAAAGGGAAAATTTCTTGAAAGAGATGGAAATCTATAGGGAAAAAGAAAAAGATTATGAAAAAGTTTTAATGGATATTAAGAAAGAAGTTTCAACAATAGATGAAAAAATTAAGGAATTGGAGGAAAAAGAAAAAGAATTAATTAAGAGAGAAAAAGAAATAACTGTTGAAAAGGTAAGAATTTTTGAAAGGAAAGATAATCTTCTTTTAAATAAAAATGAAATTGAAAAAAGAAGAGAAAATTTATCAGAAATTCTAAAAGAGATTGAAAAAGAAAGCATTTCTTTAAAAGAAACTCAATTTAATGAAGAAGAATTTAAGAAAAAAGGGGAAATTCTTAAAGAAAGTGAAGAAGAATTAGAAAAAATTGAAAGGGAAAAAGAAGAAATTCAGGTGAAAAAAATTAATTTTGAAGAAAATATAAAAGTTTTAAAAAATAGAATTTTTGAAAATAATGAAAATATATTAAAAGAATAGGAAAAAGGACAAATATTAAAGAAAGAAATAGAAAAATTACTGGAAGAAATAAAAGAAAAAGAGATTTTAAATGATAGAAACATAAAAAAACTTAAAGAAATTAATGAAAAATTGGAAAGAGTTGAAAAAAATATGGAGGAAAAAAAGATAAATTT
>JBDRZF010000021.1:0-9856 GCA_039803805.1 Caldifarciminota bacterium | reverse complement strand
AAACGCATCGCACTTGCAAAATACAAAAAATGTATTATCTGACCAAGATGATTGTCTGTATTATCTATCAAAGTATGAAGAAGCTGTTCACGATCATAATGACGAGTAAGAAGAGCATAAAGATCCCTTTCCATAAACAAATTTGATAATAGTAAAAAATGTTATAACCTGATTAAAAAAACTTAGTTATCTGGTTAAGAGATTTTTTTTTGATTCTTTTTTGATAATCATCCAAGAAAAAAACGCTATCACAGAAAAAGCTATAAGACACAAAAAAGGGATAGTGATAAATCCAAAATAATTTACTCACTGAGAAGCAGCACATGGATTTGCCGCAGTACAAGCGAAGCTAGTAGGAATATCAAATTTTTGTAAAGTTAATTCCTTAGTTTGAAAAAATAGGAATAGAAAAATAAATTTTATCATTTTCCACTATAAATTTTTATAAAAACTTTTTTATTTTCTCTTTTATATTTTTTTCAATCTCAAAAATTTTTTCCTTTATTTCCTCTGAAAAATCATCTTTTATTTCAAAAACATCCTTTACTTCAACTGCAAGAATTAAAACTTTTTCAGGAAAAGGAAGCCCCAATTTCTTTGAAATTAAATATAAATCAGGAATACCTGCATAATGAGATGATTTTAAAGAGTTATCTATTAAATCACCAATTTCTATCTCATGAATAAACCCAACCTCTTTTTCACCTGTTAAAATTGAATCAATTATAATGAGTTTTTCATAACCTGAAACTATATCTAAAAGGGAAAAACCCATCTCCTCTGTTGCTAAAAAATCTATATCTTTATTCTTAAACTTGTCTTTTAACTTCTCAATTAAATATAAACCTATTCTATCATCCTTCCTTAAAGAATTGCCAAGACCTAAAATTAAAGTTTTAGAAATTTTTTATTTCCTTTATAATCTCCCTATCTTTATTGTAAATTAAAACTTTTATTGGGATTCTTCCTGGAATTGAATGGGTTCCACAGGCATGACAGGGGTCATATGCCCTGAATGCCATCTCAATCATATTTAAAATTCCATCATCAACCTTACCACCTTTTATAAGACCTTTTGCAGCCTTTTCAACAGACATTGCAATTCTCGCGGAATTGTTCTGGGTTGCAACTAAAAGGTTTGCCTTTGTTATTCTTCCTTTTTCATCAGTTTGATAATGATGGTAAAGTGTTCCCCTTGGTGCCTCAACAACTCCAAATCCTTCTTTTGGAGTTTCTTTTGGTATATTCCTTATTTTATCAGATGTTATCTCATCATCCTTTGCAAGTTCTAAAAATCTTTCAGCAGCATAAATTATCTCTATAACTCTTGCCCAGTGCATTGCAAGTGTATGATGGACAGGTTTCCCACCAAGTGTTGAATAAAATTCCTCATACGCTTCCTGTGCCTTTGGTGTTGCCATTCCATCAGAAGCATTTAATCTTGCAAGTGGAGCAACTGCATAAATACCAGAATCCTTTCCATCAACAAATCCTTTCCATCCAACATCTTTTAAATATAAGAATTTTATATATGTCCATGGCTCAACATGTTCTGCAAGAAACTTTTGGTAATCCTGAACTTTAAATTTTGCAAATTCTTTTCCCTCTGGATCTACAACCCTTATCCATCCATCATAGAAATTAACTTTATTTTTATCATCAACAAGTCCCATATAATATGTTCTATGGGTATATGTATCGGATGTGATAAGTTCAACATATTTTTTGTTTGAAAGGACTATATCTTTAAATGCCTTTAATGTGAAAAGGGAAAAATCAACTGCTTCCTGTGCAACTTCTATAAATTTTTTCTGATCCTCTTTTTTAAGCCCCTTTGAGACACCACCCGGTAAAGCCCATACAGGATGAATTACTTTCCCACCGAGAAATGTCATAAGTTCCCTTATCTTTCTTCTTATTCCAATAACTTTTTTACCTATTTCAAGACCAACCTTATTTATCACACCTAAAACATTTCTTTCTGCCTTTGGAGCATCAGGACCAACAATAAAATCAGGACCACCAAGGATATAAAAATGCAGGGTATGGTCTTCAAACATAAACATATTGTAAAACATTTCCCTTAATTTCTTTGCAGCGGATGGAACTTCAACTTTGAATAAATCATCGCATGCCTTTGCAGATGCCATATGATGGGCAGTAGGACATACACCACATATTCTTGGTGTTATCTGCGGCATAAGTTCTGCTGGCTTTCCAAGTGAAAATATTTCAAAACCCCTCAATTCAGGAACAACCAAATAGGCTCTCTCAACATCTCCTTTATCATCAAGAAAAATTTCTATTTTACCATGACCCTCTAAACGGGTAATTGGATCAATCTCTATTTTCTTTCCCATTTTATTCCTCCTTTATTAATTTTTTAAATAAAAGTGATTTTGGCAAAGAATACATATAGAATAAACCTATTGGGTCTGGTATCCCCTTTTCTAAAATTTCATTTATTTCCTTTTCATCATTTGAATCAATTATTGAAGCAATATATGAAAGGGCAGCAGCACCATAATCTTTAACACCATCAACAGGTCCAAAACAACCTGTACACGGCATATTAGCCTTTATACATAATGCATCACAACCACCCCTTGTAACAGGACCAAGACAGGGAAGCCCCTGTAAAAGTAAACATTTTTCAGGGTCAACCTTTTCAGGTTCATAATATCTTTTTATTTCTTTTATCTTTATTCCTTCATCTGGCTTTGTTTCATTTAAAGGACAATCATAACAGAGAGACCTATCAGAGGCAAGAACTTTACCTTTTGGAGGTAAATTACCTGATAAAAGAGTTAAAACAGCATTTTTAACAATATTTGGGGGTGGTGCACATCCCGGAATATAATAATCAACATCTATAACCTGGTCAAGTGCTCTTACATCCTTATAAAATTCAGGAAGTTCAAAACCCTTATTTTTTGCAAAATCAGGTGAAGGCTCATTTTTCTCAGGATTTACAACTATTGGTCCTGTATGATAATAATATTCAAATATTTTTTCTTTTGTCTGGGCATTTGCAAGACCCGGAACTCCACCCATATGAGCACAGGCACCAAAAGCAATTACAAGTTTTGATTTCCTTCTTAAAAGTTTCACCATATCTTCCTGCTCTGAAAGCCTCACTGCTCCATTTATAAAAGTTGCAAGAATTTCTCCATCTTTAAGTTTTTCAACATCTTCTCTTTTAAAATCAAGGGCAACAGGCCAGAAAACTATATCAACCTTTTCAACAACTGTTAAAATATCTTCAGCAAGGTCAACAACTGCCTCCTCACATCCACCACAGGAGGCACACCAGTATAAAGCAATCTTAGGCTTTTCAGCCATTTCAAACCTCCTTCTTTGCATATTCAGGTAATTTTTCCTTTAATGAAAGTGGACCAAGTTTTTTAAGAGTTTCTGTGAATTCATTAACCACTTTTACAAGTTTATCTGCTTCTGATGCAGAAATCCATTCAAGCCTTAATCTTTCTTCTTCAATTCCAAATTGAGATATAAGTTTTTTTAAAAGCAAATATCTTCTTAAATTTTTATAATTACCTTCTATATAATGGCAATCACCTGGATGACATCCACCAATTAAAACTCCATCAGCACCATTTTTAAATGCCCATAAAATAAATTCAGGATGTATCCTTCCTGAACACATAACCCTTACAATTCTTAAATTTGGAGCATATTGCATCCTTGAAACACCTGCAAGATCTGCTGCTGCATAAGTGCACCAGTTACAAAAAATTCCTACAATTTTTGGTTCAAAATTTTTCTCCATTTAAAAACCTCCTTTATACATATAAAATTTCTTTTATTTCCTCAAAAATTTGTTCATCTCTAAAGTGCTTCTGTGCTATTGCCTTTGAAGGACATGCTCCCACACATACTCCACAACCTTTGCAGAGTGCATCATCAATTTTTGCAACTTTCTTTTCATGATCAAAGGAAATTGCATTGTAAGGACATAATGCAATACAAATATGGCATCCAGAACATTTTTCTTCATTTATAACAGCTATATAAGGTTCACTTTCTATATAATCTCTTGAAAGAACAATTCCTGCCCTTCCACTTGCAGCCTGTGCCTGAACAATTGTTTCATCAAGGGTTTTCGGGAAATGAGCAAGTCCTGCTAAAAATAGTCCATCAGTTGCAAAATCAACAGGTCTTAACTTCATATGGGCTTCAAGGAAAAACCCCTCTTTTGTAACAGGGAATTTACAAAGTGTTGCAATCTCCTTTGCATCCTCATTTGCAACAATACCTGTTGAAAGAATTAAATAATCTGCTTGAATTTTTAATGGTAAGCCAAGAACTTCATCAAATACAGAAATAAAGAGTTTTCCATTTTCTATCTTTGCTTCTGGCTTTTTATTTTCATTAAATCTTATAAATCTAACTCCCTTTTTCCTTGCAAGAGTATAATATTTTTCTTTGAATCCATAAGTCCTTATGTCCCTATAAAGGATATAAACTTCTGTATCTTCATTTAATTCCTTAATCTTCAAAGCATTTTTAATTGCCTGTGCACAACAAATTCTTGAACAATATGGTCTTTCTTCATCCCTTGAACCCACACATTGAATCATAACAAAAGTTTTGTCTTTTAAATCCAAAGATTTTTTGAATAGTTTTTCTTCAAGTTCTTTTTGTGTTAAGACTCTATTATCCTTTCCATAAAAGTATTCCTTTGGTTTATATTCCTGTGCACCTGTTGCTACAATTATAACACCATGCTCTATTTCCTCTATCTTACCATTTACATTTATTTTTGTTTTAAAGTTGCCAACAGAACCTTCAACAGTTTGCATTCTTGCAGATGTGAATATCTTTATCTTTTTATTTGATTTAACCTTTTCAATTAAATCCTTCAAGAATTTCTGGGGATCTTCACCATCTAAAAGATAATAAAGATTTTTTGCATTTCCACCAAGTTCCTTTTCTTTTTCAATTAAGAAAACTTCATAACCCTGATTTGCAATTTCAAGAGCACTTACCATACCAGCAACTCCGCCACCTATTATAAGTGCTTTTTTATTAACAGGGATTTTTGAAAGATAAATTGGGTCAGCAAGTTTTATCTTTATAACTGCCCTTCTTACAATTGCTTTTGCCTTTTCTGTTGCCCTTTGTTTTTCAAACATATGGACCCATGAAGAATGTTCCCTTATACTTGCAAGTTCAAAAAGATATGGGTTCAAACCTGCTTCCCTTAATGTAACTTGGAATAAAGGCTCATGGGTTCTTGGTGTGCATGCAGCAACAACAACACGATTAAGTTTTTGCTCTTTTATAACCTCTTTAATCCTTTCCTGAGCATCAGCAGAGCATGCATAAAGAAGTGTTTCTGAATGGATAACATTTGGTAATGTTTTTGCATATTCTGCCACACTCTTAACATCTATAACACCTGCAATATTTGTTCCACAATGGCATACAAATACACCAATTCTTGGCTCTTCACCTTTTACATCCCTTTCAGGAGGAACTTCAACATGTCTTATAAGTGTTCCTTTAACATCACTTAAAAGGCTTAAAACCTTTGATGATGCCCCTGATGCTTGGATTACTGTTTCAGGAATATCTTTTGGCTCTGAAAAAACTCCTGCAACATAAATACCTTCTTTTGCCTTTACAGGGTCAAATGGGTCTATTTTTGCAAAACCAAATCCATTTAATTCTATTTTAAATTTCTCTGCTATTTCCCTTGCATCTTCTGGTGGTAAAAGACCAACTGAAAGAACGACCAAGTCATATTCTCTTGTAAATTTTTTGTCTCCATCAGAAAGATATGTAATTCTTAAATTATGGGTATTTGGATCCTCTTCAATTTTTGGTGTTCTGCATCTTATATAATTAACACCTTCCTCTTTTGCCCTTTCAAAATACTGCTCAAATCCCTTACTGAATGCTCTTACATCCATAAAATAGATATCAATCTGTTTTAATGTCTCACCCATATGCTCTTTAGCAATTATTGCTTCCTTTGTTGCATACATACAGCAAACAGAAGAACAATAATCCCTTTTTTCCTCTCTTGAGCCAACACACTGGATAAATGCAATCCTTTCAGGTTCTTTTTTATCAGATGGTCTTAAAACCTTACCACCATAAGGGCCTGTGGGAGCCAAAATTCTTTCAAATTGTAAAGAAGTTATTACATTGGGATATTTTCCATAACCTAAATCTATCTTTTCTGAAGGGTCATAAATTTCATAACCAGGAGATAAAATTATTGCTCCAACATTTATCTCAACTATTTCTTCTTTTTGATTGAAATCAATTGCACCGGTTGGGCATACCTTTACACATGCCTGGCATTTACCAGTTTGAAAATAAATGCAATTCTCTCTATCAATAGCTGCTTTATTTGGAACTGTCTGTGGATACATAATGTATATTGCAGGACGATTTGAAAGACCCATGTTAAATTCATCAGGAACAGGCTTTAATCCTCCTTCCTTTTTTGCCTCCTTAATTTTTCCAACAGGACATATCCTTACACATTCACCGCAACCTGTGCAAAGTTCAATGTTTACATATCTTGGATTTTTCCTTAAAATAACCCTGTAATTTCCCGGTTCTCCTTTTACTTCAAGAACATCTGTTAAAGTTAAAAGTTCAATATCTTTATGTCTTGCAATTTCAACAAGTCTTGGTGCAAGAATACACATTGAACAATCATTTGTTGGAAAAGTTTTATCAAGCATCGCCATTACACCACCAATTCCCGGTTTTTTCTCTATCATATAAACCTTTATTCCAGAGGCTGCAAGGTCAAGTGCTGCTTGCATTCCTCCTATTCCGCCACCTAAAACAAGGGCTGATCCAATTTTATTTTCTTTCATTTTTACCTCCTCTTATAAGAAATTTCTTTAACTTTATAAAAATAAATTGCAAATGGTCTATAAATTAAATGGGAAAGTTTTCCAAAGGGAAGTTCAATTAAAAGAAAGGATGTAACAACTGCAACATGGAAAAAGTTTATATAATGGGTAAGCATTTCCGTCTCAAAATTTCTCAATATATGAACAAGTATTCCACTTAAACTTATAAGTAAAAGCAAAATTGGAAGTGGATAGTCTTGCCATTCTGACTTTTTATAAATCTCCTCACCTTTTTTAAATATTCTCTCAAAAAGAACATAGATTGAACCTGCAAGCATTCCAAGTGTTGAAAGATAACCAAGAATTCTTTGAGTTAAATTTGTATAAATTTTCCATCTTAAAAGAAATAGAACAATTATAAGCATCAAAAGACAGCCAAGCGCCATCATTATATGAAAGATATATCTTATTTTGTTTTCTTTTTTTGCGCATTTAAGCATATCTTTTTGGGTAAGCATATTAACTATTATCTCATAAAGGGCAACAAAGAATGAACCAAAAGAAACTTTTTCACCCTTGAATGTATAATAACCCATCCTTATAACACCTATTAAAAGGATTAAAAGTGGGAAAAGGATAACAAAGAGTGCATAACCCTTTAAAATTCTAAATCCACCTTCTGGAAGGATATGCTCAACTGGCATTGATGATGGGAAAAAATCTGATGGAGATAATCCTATTTTGAAATAGTGGTAAAGGAAAATTATAAGAAATGAAAGAATTGCAACAATGAAATAGGAGGCTATTCCTACAATTTTTGAAGAAAGGATTTTTGAGGCAATTCTTGTTATATCATATTTAGATATTAAATATCTCCTTAATGTTGCCATTGATAGCCTTGGTTCTGTTTCCCTTGGACAGGATATTGAACAATCACCACAATCGTGGCAGAGAAATGCTTCTATGCTTTTAAGAACAAGTTCCTTTGAACCAATTAGAGCATATTGAATTGGTCTTCTTGGAAAAGAAGCAAAATCTTTTGATAGATTACAAACAACAGGGCAGGTTCCACAGTTATAACAACCCTTAACATCAAATTTACCATATTTTTTTATTTCTTTTAAAAGTTTGGGATTTAAAAGATATTCCATAAGGCTCTCCTTTTTATTTAAAAGAAATTTATTTTAATGAAAAATTTAAAAATAATGCAAATAAAATTAATATTTTTTAGGTAAATGATAAAACCTTTCTTTCCATATATAGCCTTCTTTAATAAGGGCTTCCCTTACAGATAAAAGGCAAAAGTAAATTCCAATTAGAAAAGAAAGGGGAAATAAAAGAGTATATTTTAAATCATGAGAATTATAACTATCTGATATGAATTTTAGAAGATAAATTAGGGAAATCTCAAGAAAGGATATTTTTAAAAGAGAAGGGGAGGAAATTAGGATTGCTCTTAAAAAGTTTATAAAAGGTAAAAAGAAAATTATAAATCCAATTATAAGAAATAAAAATAAATACTTATAGGAATAGGAGAAGGCACCAAAAGCACTTTTTACAGTTCCTTTTTTCATCTCATTATAATTTTCATAAAACCGAACCTTTATAAAATCCTTTCCATTTAAAAGTGCTATTTTACCACCATTTTCCTTTGTAATTCTTGCAAGATAAACATCATCTACAATTTCATCCTTAATACTTTCATGCCCACCAATTCTTTCATAAAAATTTCTATCAAACATTAGAAAAGGTCCGATTGCAAAACTTATTCTTCTATCCTTTGAAAAATAAAGAAGTTTTAAAGGTAAAAAGGTTATAAAGGCAAAAGACCATAACGGCATAAAAATTTTTTCCCAGAAAGTTATTGCCTCTATTTTTGGTATAAGGGAAAGTAGTGAAAGATTTTTCTCCCTCATTTTTGAAATGGCATATTCAATTGTTCTTTCATTTATAAATACAGTATCTGCATCAGTAAAAAGTAAATATTCACCTTTTGAAATTTTAAATCCTTTGTAGCAGGCATAATTTTTTCCTGCCCATCCTTCAGGAAGAAAATCAACTCTTATAAGTTTTATTCTCTCATCCTTCTTAATATAATCCTGAACTATATATGGAGTTTTATCCTTTGATTCATCATCTATTACAATTATTTCAATATTTTTATAATTTTGCTTTGTAATTCCTTCCAAACATTTTTTAATATTTTTTTCTTCATTTCTTGCAGGAATAATAACAGAAACAAATGGATTTTCTTCAAAAGTTTTAAATTCCTTTTCTTCTTCAAGGAAAAAAATATTTTGAATAATAATGATTAAGAAAAAAATCAGCATAAAAATTATAAAAATGTGTATCATTTCCAATAAGAATTCTGCGCCTTTATTTTTCTCATATAAGGCTCATCTATTATCCTTTTAATACCAAGTAAAATTAAGAAAAAAATACTCATAATTATTTCATTAAAGGGCTCTTTAAAAAGGGGATAAAATACAAATAGTGTGATTATGATTGCAATAGTAATTGATAAATGGAAGTTTTTTGTTAATAAAAATAAAATTAAATATAAAAGAGTGCCCATTAAAACACATTCAGGAAATTTTGAGAATAAAAATCCTGATGCAGTTGCCATTCCTTTTCCACCTCTAAATTTTAAAAAAATTGGAAATCCATGACCAATTACAGCAAAAATTCCACAAAGCCATATTAAGAGGTTATCCCTTAAAAAATAAAAGGAAATTAAATATGTAATTACTCCCTTTAAAAAATCAAGAAAAAATACAAATATTCCCCAGAAAGGGGAAACAACATGCCATACATTCCTTGCCCCAACATTTCCTTCACCAACACTTCTTATATCAATTTTTTTAACAATTTTTGTAATAACATAGGCATTTGGAATTGAACCTATAAGATAGGAAATTAAAAATATTAAAAATGTTTTCATTTCATGAATTCAAGGGGATGTTCTTCTTTGTAAATTTCTTCTGGTAATTTCCCTGTAAACATTGATCTATTTAATGGGT
>JBDRZF010000020.1:0-9999 GCA_039803805.1 Caldifarciminota bacterium | reverse complement strand
AATAATCAAAATATAAAAGAAGTTTTTAAAATAAAAATTTATGGCATATGCTCAATCTCCTATATTTTTAATGCAGAAGACCCTTTCTTTAAAGTTTTTGAACTAAAAGAATTAATCTATTCTTCCTTTGCCTTTAATCTTTGAAACTACTATCCAATCAAATTTAGCATTTGGATCACCTGCACCTGATTTAACAATAAATCCTTTTGTATCAAGTTTTTCAACATAAATCCCGCTCCAGGTTCCTCTTGGTGTTACTATTACAATAACATCAGAAATATCTTCTACCATTTTTGATAGATCCTCATTAAATTTTATCTCTGCGTATCCATTTGTAAGTTTTGAACTTCCCAAGAGATATATTCCTCCTTTAATCTTTCCTTCTTCCACCTTTATAAAAGATTTAGATACAGGATTTTTTTGAAGAGGTGTTTGAGAAATTAAGAATAATCCCATTATTCCTAATATCATAATTTTTAAATTTTTCATTTTAACCTCCTTTTATTCATTCAATTATTGTAAATACACAATGATCACCAACATAACCTGCCCATATAGGATATGGTTGAATTCTTAGCATCCATGGAGATACTGCATATACTGCAGCCACAGCCCATTGTAATTTAAATGTAACCTGTTGATTGGGAGTTACAGAGACAGGTTGACCACATATAGCAGCTGTTCCACTTGTGACTAACCATTCACCTCCACCAGGATCCATGTCATAATCAGTAACAACTCCGCCGCAGCGAGCAACTTCCTGCCCTGTATTTACATTTACAACCCTTATTAACATAACTGCCTGTGCAAACTGGGCGTATCCATAATTATCAGTGATTCTTGCTGTTGCTGAAACAAAAACATAAACTTTATCTTTTGTTGGGGTGAAAGTTATGCTCATTCCCGGCATATCAACAAACGTCTCACTTGTTGTGGAGATATCCTGAGTTAGTACCACACTATAAACTTTTGTTCCTGCCTCCTCTGGCTGTGGAATAAAAGCAGAACCATCCCATTTTAAAACATAATTGAGCTGTGGCTGGCTCTCTACTTTTATAGGCCATGAATTTATATAGAGGAGACCCTGAACCCTTGTATTTCCTGATACATCAAGTGGATAAAGTGGATTAGATGTCCTTATACCTACATTATATACTGGCAATGGAGAAACTCCTGTCCATAATTTGCTTCCATCTTCTTTCCACCCTCTTGTTCCCTCTATCCACTCAATTTGTCCTGATTCCTTTTTCTTTGAGGCTTCCTCAGGTGCATATAGCACTTTATATCCTCCTATTATTGCTCCTATAAGGAGCATTTTTATTATTTTCTCTTTCATTTTCCCTCCTCTTTTAAATTAAAATTTTATTCCATTTTCTTTTCCTCTACAAGTATTGAATTTTTAAATTTTAAAACTTTGTTTAAATTATCATATTCCCATTCTTCAACATCCTGCATTTTTCTTGTTCTTGAAGGTCTTCCAAGGGAAAGATATACCTCTTCTTTTGTCATACCCTTTTCAACCTGTTTTAAAACAATTTTTTCAATTTTCTTTTTATCCCAATCAGGAAATTCAGCAATAAGTTTATTTATGCAATCCCTTTGTCCAAGTATTTCAATTAAATTATCAATTGCCCATTTTTTTTGTTCAATCGGATAATTCTCTTTTATTATAAATAAAAATCCTGAAACACTTTCTTTTTTTATGTTATTCATTGCTGAAATTGCTTTTTCTTTCACAGGTTTTTCAGGATCATTTAAAAGCTCATACAAAATGATTATTGAAGTTTCAGGTGGTAAGGATTTTGAATTTATTATTTCTGGTATTCCTGCTCTAACGATATATGAAGAATCTTTTAAAGAAGTTCTTAAAATTTTATAAAATCTTTTTGACGGGAATTCGCTCATTGCAATTAATGCTTCTTTTCTTACAATTGGTTCTTTATCTTTATGAAGTTCTTCAATGATGTTTATGAATGTAGTGTCTTTAAAATTGGCTATTGCTTTTGCTACACTTGTTCTAACTATTATGTTTTCATCATCTTTAAATTTTAAAATATAAGGCAAAGCGCTCTTATCCCCAATTTCGCTTAACGCAACAATTGCCCTTGCTTTATTCACATGAGAAGGGTCATTTAAAGAATAAAGAATTAAGGGTGTTACTGCTCTTTTATCTTTTATTTTTCCACAGGCAGAAATTGCTTCAGCCCTTACTGCATCATGTTCATCCTGAAGAAGTGGGAGTAGTTTATCTATGCTTTCAGTATCCCCTATTTCTCCAATAGCATATGCACAACTTGCTCTAAGTCCAGAAGATGTGCTTTTTAAACCGTTATATAAATATGGCAGGGCTTCTTTATTTTTGATTTTACCAAGTGCAATTGCCATTTTCTGTTTTGCAAAAAGCGAGGATTTCGGATTATTAAATTCTCTTAAAAGATAGGGGAAATAAATTTCAGAATTATTAACCCATTCCTGAATTATTTTTTCTGATTCTGTTGGATATGTTTCCATTAAACTTAGCAAGTTTTTAAATTTTATTTCAATTGTATCTATCTGTAAAATTATCACCATCATTATATTTATCATTTTTTTTCTCCTTTTTAATTTTTATTCAATTACCCTGAATTCAACCCTCCTGTTTTTAGCCCTCCCTTCTGGTGTCTTATTTGAAGCAATTGGTTGTGTATCCCCATATCCTTTTGCTATAAGTCTTTCAGGTTCTATTTTAAACTTTTCAATTAAATAATTTCTAACAGCTTCTGCTCTTGCCTGTGAAAGAGCCATATTATCCGGAAATTCAGGTGTTTTAATTGGGACATTGTCAGTGTGTCCTGCGATTTCAACCCTTATATGAGGATTATCCTGAAGAATTTTGCCAACTTCATCAAGAATTGCATAGGATTCAGGTGTTAAAGTTGCCTTTCCAGTTTCAAAATTTACTCCTTTTAAAACAATGACTTCACCTTTCCTTATAAGTTCAAAATCTTTATGAGAAGTTTCGCCCGGTTTAACCTCAACTTTTGCCTCCTGTGGTATATATCCAGGTATGCCTGGTTCCACACTCAATGTATATTCTCCTGCCTCTATTTTTAAAATTTTATAAACTCCTGAGGCAGTATCTGAATAAGTTTCTCCTTCCATTATTCCCTTATAAATTATTTTTGCAGGCAAAGGTTTTTTGGTAGCAACATCTATCACCCTACCTGTTATTCCACCAGGTGGTATCCTTGTGAGTTTAACAATCTTAAGTTTTACAACATCTGGTTCAATTTTTGCGGTATCTGCCTTTGGATAATATTTTTCCCTTTCAACTTTAAATCCAATCTCCCCAACCGGTAAATTTTTAAATTTTACGCTACCTGTAATTGTATCTGTTGTTACTTTCTTTTCAATTGGTTTTCCAAAATCAATTGATGCATCTAAAGGTTTTTTGGTTTCTGCATCAATAACTTTTACTATAAGACCACCAAGAGGCTTGAGTTCTCCCCATTCTTTTGAAAGCCATACTCTATGAGTTGAACCAAGAATACCATATCCTGCAAAGGCATAATCAAGATGAAGTCCTTCATAATTTATTCCTATTCCAAATGTTAAATCATTTGTCTGGTATGCACTTTTATAGCCGAATCTTAAAGCAACCACATCCTTAAACCATATTTCATCACCTATCCCAAAAATAAATCCTGTTTTATTTACATAGGATAAATCTGTAAATATTGTGTTATAATAATAGGGACCGAAAGAAGCACCAAATCTCATTTCTGTCGGCAAATTTGAACTTGTTTTTCCATATTTCATAGGAGGTCCGAAATTCCTGACAGCACCGGCAAACCTTATTTCTTTTTTGTATAAATAATAACCTCCAACATCAAAGGCAATTCCAGAGCCTGTTTGTTTTACAATTCTATCACTTAAATATTTCATACTTGCGCCAACAGAAATTTCTTTATGAATTTTCCTTCCGTATCCTAATTGAAGTATAAAAGAACTTGCAGTTTTATTCCCTTCAGCAGGATAATTTTCATCATCCCATAGTTCTATTCCCTTTACTCCTGAATATACAAGACCGATTCCAAAAATTCCCTTTCTTGTTGCAAGGACACTTCCTGCATAATAATCCCTGAAATCTTCAAACCATATGTGATGGGTTACAAATCCTTCTGAATGATTCATAAAACCCATTGCACCGGGATTCCACCAGAGGCTCGCTCCATCATTTGAAGCAGTAAATGCTTCACCAAGTGCTGATGCTCTTGCACTGAATCCAACCCTTAAAAGAGGAAATGAGGTTGTGCCAAAATCCTGTGAAAAAAGTGCTGCACTTAAAAATAAAGTTATAAAAATTCTTTTCATTTTTCCCCCTTTCTTAATCTCCAATCACAGCAGTTTTTCTCCTTATTATTCCTCTTTCCCCTCTTATTGTTTCTCCTTCAAATTTGAATATATAAACATAAACACCCGGTGAAACTTTGTTCCCTTTTTCATTTTTTCCATCCCAGTAATATGTATGAATCCCTGCATTATATTCCTTATCTTTTATAACATCTTTAATCTTCTCGCCTAAACGATTATAAACTGTAATTGTAACTTTCCCTTTTTCAGGTAAACTGAATATAAATGTTGTTCCTTTTGAAGATTTAAAAGGAGAAGCAAAATTGTGGCAGTCAAGTTCAGGATAAACTAAAGTAATGATTTCTGCTATATCATAAATGTTTGTATCAGTTTTTGAAATACCCTTAACAATTAAATGGAAACTGTCAATTATTTCTTCTGGAGGGCCTATTATGTCAATTTTTGGTGCTTTAACAATTACATTAAAAGGTATTGTGTCATAAGGTGTTGCCCATATTTTGTTAACAGATAAAAATGCCTGCCATTTAGGTGGTGGAGAGGAAAGAGTTAATTTTACTGTATCAGCTGTATTTGCTTTTAAGATTGCATAAAGATTATAAGTTATCTGTGTACCAGCAGGAATTTTCTGAGTTTGGTCTGGATCAACTATTAAAGAAATAATTTGAGGCAAAACCTTTGTAATAAGTATTGCATTATCTTTTACTCCCTGAATATTGTTTGATTCTCCTGTAATAATTGTAGTATCTTGGGTTCCTGCTTGGGCATTTGAAGGAATATAAACCCATACTTCAACCCATTTTGTTTCACCAACTCCAAGAACCAAATCCTGTTTACCATCACCATCATTATCAGGAATTATATTTCCCAATGTATCCCTTATTATTGGGTCTGCCCAGTTTTTGCTTGAAGTAAGTGATAGATCAACTAAATCCTGAGCGTTCCCAAGATTTCTTACAAATACCCTGTATTTTACAAGTTCACCGGGTAAACCGGATTTTGTTTGATTTGGCTCAACAATTATGTTTGCAATAAGACCTATATATGTGATGATAGTTGCCTTATCAGAAACAGAAGGATTTATTGAACTTACTCCTGTTATTATACTTGAATCCCTTTCACCACTTCCTGCTGTTGGTGGTGCATAAACCCTGAGTATTATCCTTTTCATTCCCCCAAATGGTGGCACTTTAATAAAGTTAATTGGATTGCCAAGGGTATCAAGAAGCTCGGTATTCCAGCCAGAAGGATGAAAACTTGTAAGAGATAATGAAATACTGTCTAAAGAATTTCCATTATTTATAACTCTTAAATAATAATTTAAAGTTTGACCGGGTGTAATTTCACCTGTTGTATCAGGCTCAATTAAAATACTTGCAATTGAAATTATATTTGTTATAACTGTTGCTGTATCGGATACTGAAGGGTTAAAGGATGATATTCCTTTTACAATTGTTGTATCTGCTGAGCCGGCTGGTGCATTTTGTGGTGGTGTTATTTTTAAAATGAATCTTCTTGTTGAAAATGCAGGAACAACAATTTTATTTATAGGGGTTGTGCCTGTTGAATCAAAAATCTCACTTGTCCATCCAGGGCTTGTTCCATAAAGGGTTAAGTTTATTGTATCAAGTAAGTTTCCATTATTTATTGCTCTCATCATATAGTTTATTGATACACCGGGAGAAGTTGAACCCATTGTATCAGGCTCAATTAAAATACCTGCAACACCTTGAATGCAGGTAATTGCCCTTGCAGAATCTTTTGCACTTACCTCTTGTGAAGAGATGGCGATTAAAAATGTTGTATC
Source organism: Caldifarciminota bacterium (assembly GCA_039803805.1). Taxonomy (GTDB): domain Bacteria; phylum Hydrothermota; class Hydrothermia; order Hydrothermales; family Hydrothermaceae; genus JBDRZD01. Next base: position 3,842 of record JBDRZF010000020.1, on the reverse strand, counting down.
GCAAACTCCCATTTGGGCATCAGGTGGAGGTGTTATTCTTAATCTAACATATTTAGTTGATTTACAATTAACTGCTATGGTAGTTATAGGTGTTGTTCCTGCTGAATCATATATTTCTGCTGTCCAGTTTGGAAGCGTGCCTGAAGTTGATAAATTATAGATGTCATCAAAATTTCCATTATTAGTTACAGCCATTAAGTAATCTATTGATACACCCGGCATTGTATTTCCAGTTTGATCGGGTTCTACTGATACAGAATAAATTGGCTGGATCCCTGAAAACCATGGGTCACCACCACCCTGTGTATTCTGAACCCTTCTCCATATCAAAGAAGGGAAAATTTTTTCATTTTCTTCTATTGTTGTAATATTGCATAAAACAGTTCCCAAATACTCTCCATGCCCATTATATTCCTGAATAACATCATAATCATAAGTTGTATCAGAGTTGCATTTATAGGTGGTCCAGTTTATATAATCAGTTGAAGCAAAAACTGCAGGATGTCCCCAGTAATCTCCATTTTCATCACGAACAATTCCAAGAAATGCTGTTCCATCAGAAGAGATTGCTATATCCGGTGAAACAAAATTTCTTGTTGTATTATCAAAAATCATTCTCTGAGACCACCCTGTTCCTGTATTGTATCTATAATATATATCTGAATTGTTATTTGCTGTATGTTCTTCCCATATAACAATTCTCTTTGTTCCATTCCATGCTACTCTTACAGGCCATCTCACAACATTTCCCCCAACATCTATTTCATTCCATCCAGAAAAAGAAGCAGGATCTGCTTCCGCAACCCATATTCTTGAATTTGTTCCGTCGTATCTCCAGTAGGCGAAGAAAGCACCTTGAGAAGAATATTTTGGCGTTGCATCAATAGCAGATGTGATTGCATCATAGAAACTTTCGCTATGCACAAGTTCCCAGGTTGTTCCTCTATCTGAACTTCTATAAAAATCAACTGCTGCATCAGGATCAAAACTCCAGTCAATTACAACCAAATAGACATAAGGGCTATTTGGTGTACCATCCGCAGCAATTGCTCCATTAACATAATGGTCATAAGAACTTATTGGAGTGGTATAAATATCAGAAACATTTCCTCCTCCTGTATGTTGAAATCTAAGTGAGAAGTGTAGTCCTGCTAAAAATGAATAGTTTGCCTTCTCGCCGAGTGCCGCATCTAAATATATGTAATTATCACCTTTGTTTGCGCTTATTGTTGGACAAAAAACACCGTATAAAGTATCAGTGGAATACCATTTTAATCTCAAATACCATGTGTTCCCTTTATCAGGAGAATAGAAAATATATACTGTATCCTTATTAGAACCTAAACCTTGAGATGCAGAATATGCAGCCCATAAATATCCATATCCATCGGTTGTTATAGAAGGCCAATGGTCATATCCATCATCTGTACCGGGAGTTGCTGAATTATAGACTTCATTTGAGAACCATCCAAATCCTAAAATATTTTCTCCTTTTAAAGGTTTTGCAGGCTCTACAAGTTTAAATTCTGTTTTAACTTTTACTTCAATTTTTTCTTTCTTAAGATAGGTAGAAGGCTCTCCATAGGGAGGTTTGGAAGGATTGGATTTGTAAATACTCACAGGGGAGAGGTTTTTCTCCTCAGCAGATAAAAGCCCTATTATTCCTCCTATAAGGAGGATTTTTGCTATTTTTACTTTCAATTTGCCCCCCTATTTTAAAATTAAAATCTTTTTAACACTTTTAAATTTTCCTGCTTCAAATTTTATAAAATATTCTCCATCAGGAAGTAAATTATTATTTTCATCGCAAAGCCCCCAGAAAATCCTGTAAATCCCCTTTCTCTCATATTTATCAACAATCCTTTTTACAATTTTCCCTGTTTTATCATAAACATAAATTTTAACATATAAATCTTCTGGTATAGAATAAGTAATTCTTGTAAATTCCCTTGCAGGGTTTGGTGAAACTTCCTTTAGTTCAAATTTCAAATCAGGAATTTTTATTTCTTCAGATTTTGAAGAAAATGTTCCTATTGTTGAAAGAATTGCAATAAGCCATACATAACCATTTTGATCGGGTCCTGCCACACTGAATCCCTTTAAATGATAATTAAATTGATAAAATGTATCAGGTGGATTTGGAGTCACATAAAAACTATCAACTTTTGTCTCAGCAAGTTTTGTTCTTAAAATAGGTTTTGTGGTTCCATTTGCCCTTACAATATTTAAATAAACATAACCTTCCTGGTCTGGACCTGATACTTTAAATCCTTTAAACCTTATATTTCCGCTAACTTTTGCACTATCCACTGAAATTCCTGAAATTTTTGCACTTAGAATATCACCTGATGCAATTCCCTGTCCTGTTGTTGCATAAACGCTTAGAATAACCCATTCACCTGATGTATAAGTTCTAAAGGAATCAATTTTAATAGGGGAAGGAGAGGGGATAAATTCCTGAATCTTTATTCCTTCCCATTTTGAACCAAATATTGTATCCTGAATTTGTGAAAATAAAACATAAGGGATTAAAATAGGGATTATTTTTTTCATTTAATTTCCCCTTTAAATTTATCTTACCGGGATATTTTCTTTACAATTAAAACAATCCAGTTGAATCTTGCGTTTTGGTCACCAGCAGCTGATTTTACTGTAAAACCCTTAAAACTTACTTCACTTATATAAATTCCACTCCATGTCTCCACAGGTGTTACAATAATTTTAATTTCAGAAATATCTGAAGCAAATTGAGTTAAATCGTCTTCAAATTCTATTCTTGCAATTCCATTTGAAAGTTTTCCACTTCCTCCAGAAAATACCTTGGCAACAGGTCCTTTCCTTTCTATTATTTTTGCTTCATAAGGACTTGGTTTTCCTCTTTCTATTTTATCTGCTGAAATCAAAAAAATTGCAATGCTTCCCACAACTATATATAATATAAATTTTAACCTTTTCATTTTTCCCTCCTTAATCAATTATTGTAAATATACAATGATCCCCCACATCTGTAAGGGGTGGATTAATTGCTATCATCCACGGAGAAACTGCCCAGAGAACAGTGCAGCGCCATTGTAATTTAAATGTAACTTGTTGTCCCGGTGTTACACTTACAGGTATTCCATTTATTGCTACATTTCCAGCAGTTGTCATACCATTTATATCATCATAATCAGTAAGATTATTACCTGAAGTGGCGATATGTGCTCCAGTAGTTGCATTCACAACTCTAATATACATAATTGCTTGCCCTGCTTGGGCATAATATCCATCCTGAGTAAGCCTTCCTTTGGCAGAGACAAATACATATACTACATCGTGTCTCGGTGTAAAGGTTATTTGCATTCCAGGCATATCAACAAAAGTTGTGCTTGTAGTGGTAAGTAAACTTGTTAATGTTACATTGTATACACTATGTTCTGCATCAGGTTGAGGAACAAAGGCAGTTCCATTCCATTTCAGAACATGACCCACTGTGGGTGTAGATGTTACACTTATAGGCCATGAATTAATATAAAGATCACCTTGAATTCTTGAAGCACCTACTACATCAAGCCTGTAAGCAGGTGAAGATGTTCCTATTCCGAGCCTTGCATTTGTATTATCCCACCAAAGATTATTATTACCGCCAATTGTTGTTGAGGAAGTCCAGAAGGCAACCTGTGTAGCAGTTCCTGAGCCACCAACACCTCCTATATCAGGTTGAGGTGTGAAAGCACTTCCATCCCATTTTAAAACATAACCGGTTGTTGGTTGAGATGCTACCCTTATAGGCCATGAATTAATATAAAGATCACCTTGAATTCTTGAAGCACCTACTACATCAAGCCTATAAGCAGGTGAAG
>JBDRZF010000019.1:3605-10035 GCA_039803805.1 Caldifarciminota bacterium | reverse complement strand
GAGGCACCTAAAAAACCGCCTATTGGTGCAACAGGTTTAAATGCATGTATGAATATAATTTTTATTGCTTCTGGTATATTATAAAAATGTTTTAATATTACTAAAATTGCACATATCATATATGTGATGCACATAAAAGGAACAAAAAATGTTGCAACCTGTGCAATCCTTTTTATTCCTCCAATTGTAACAAGACCAACTGCTATTATTAAAACTATTCCTGTTAAAAACTTTGGGATTCCAAAGTGAGAAGCACCTTCAGCAACAGAATTTGCCTGAACCATATTCCCTATTCCAAATGCAGCAATTGCTCCAAAGAGTGCAAATATTATTCCAAGAAATTTGAATTTTTTACCCATTCCCCTTTCTATATAAACCATTGGTCCACCAACCATTGGACCTTCTTTTTCTCTTATTCTATAATTTATTGATAGGACAACTTCTCCAAACTTTGTAGCCATTCCAAGAATACCAGAGATAAGCATCCAGAAAAGGGCACCAGGTCCACCAAGGGCAATTGCAGTTGCAACACCTGCAATGTTCCCAACACCAACAGTTCCACCCATAGCAACAGTTAATGCCTGAAAAGGAGTTATATCTCCCTCTTTTCCTTTTGGTGCTGTAAACATTTTCCCAAATGTTTCTTTCATTATCCTTTTGAATTTTGTGAACTGGAGAAAACCTGTAATTATTGAAATTCCTATTCCAGCCCCTATCAAAAGGATAATGGTTGGGATTCCCCATACAATTTGATTCAATTTTTCATTTATTTTTAATATTGTTTCAATCATATTTTAATTATAAACTATTTTTCCATTATAATTAAATTTTATGAATAAAAAAGAAGAAATACTTGCCATTTTAAAAGAAATAATTGATCCTGAAATTGGTAAGGATATAGTTTCTGCAGGATTTGTTCAGGATTTGGAAATTTTAGATGATAAAGTTTGTATGAGGCTTGTTTTAACAAGCATTGCCTGTCCTTTAAAAGATTATTTTAAAAATGAGATAACAAAAAAATTAAAGGAAAAATTTGAATGGATTAAAGATGTTGAGATTGCAATTGATGCAAAAAGTTATGATGTTTTTTCTCAAAGAAAAAAAGTTGAAGGTGTTAAAAATATTATTGCAATTTTAAGTGGAAAGGGAGGAGTTGGAAAATCAACAGTTTCAATAAACTTGGCATTTGCATTAAGTGAAAAAGGGAAAAAAGTTGGTCTTTTAGATGCTGATGTTTATGGACCAACAATTTCAATAATGGGAGGTAAAGGTAAAATAATTTTTGAAGATGATAAGATAATCCCTTATGAAAGGGATGGTGTTAAGATAATTTCCCTTGGTTATTTAACTTCAAAGGATGCACCAATAATATGGAGAGGACCTTTAATCCATTCTGCATTAAGACAACTTTTATTTGATACAAAATGGGGGGAAATTGATTATTTAATAATAGATTTGCCTCCTGGAACAGGTGACCCTATAATTTCTTTATCCCAACTTACTTATTTAAAAGGAGGAATTGCAGTTACAACGCCTCAGGATGTTGCGATAAGTGATGTTAGAAGGGCAATAAATATGCTTTTTAAACTTTATATTCCTTTTCTTGGAATTATAGAAAATATGTCCTATTTTAAATGCGATAACTGTTTTAAAATTCACCATATTTTTGGCTTTTCAAAAATAGATGAAATTGCAAAGGAATTTAATTCAGAAGTTCTCGGGAAGATTCAGTTTGATATAAATTTAGCAAGTTCAAGTGATAGAGGCGAAATATTTGTTTTAAAATATAAAGAAAATGAAACTGCAAAGGCATTTTTTGAAATTGCAGAGAAAATTTTAAAAAGAACTTAGGAATTCCTCTTTTATTTTTTCAATAAGTTTATTCTTTATTTTTTCTGATTTCTTTAAGACAAACTTCTTTTTACCTTTGTTCCACGGAACTTTTCCTATTTTGAAATAAACATAATCTCATCTCCATAACCTAAAAGATAACCCCTTGCATCACCTTTAATATTACCGGGTTCAGAAGGTAAAGGACATGAAACAGGCAGGATATAAGCCTCTGTTTCTGCATAAGATGCTCCTGAGTCGCTAAACCATTCATCAATAATCGGTTTTATTTCAACAAATGTATCCTTTGTATTAACAAATTTTTCTTCTGTCCCAATAGTGTATCCTAAAGAATCATAAAAATAAAAATATAAATCAGAAAAGTACCAATTTGCATCTTGCGTTTTTCTCCATATAATCTTTGCCTCATCAAGAGAAAGCACTGTATCATAAGGAGGAAAAGTTATAAAAAGATAAGAAGGTATCTTTGTCTCGCCATCTGCACTTTCCTTTGGAAAATAAATTTTGAGTTTGTGAGTTTCTCCTGATGAAAGATAATATTCACTCCAAAGAAAGATTGTACCAGGGAATGGGTAATATTCATACATTTTTAAATCATTTACATATCCCTCAACTTCCTCTGGATCAAATAATGGTTCTGAGCAAATTTGAGCGATCTGCTGGCTTATTGTAAAATAGGCAAATACAAGCACATTTTTACCATCTCTGTATTCCACTTTTTTATAATAACATCCAGAAATTATTAAAATTAAAAATAAAAACCTTTTTCATTCTTCATCTCCAAATGAATATAGAATTGTTAAATAAGCAAATCCTGTTTTCTCTCCCCCTATTATATAAGGTCCCCTTTTTATAAAATTTTTATCAAATTTCCCGTCTATTCTAAATTTCCCGATTTTTATTCCTATACCAATAGCCCATCTTAACTTTGAGATTGTAAAATCAAGATTTTCAGAGTCATAGACTCCATCATATTTTCTTATTCCTAATCTCAAAATTAGCCATTTAAAAGGATTTGATTCAACCCCAAAAGAAAAAGAGGTTAATGAATACTCCTTTTCAAGGATTTCTTCATATTTTTCTCTGTAATTTAATTCCCAGGAAAAATATACTTTATGAATTTCTTCAAATTGATAAAAAAGACCAAGTCCTGATTTAATCCATAATCTTTTAAAAGTGTTTAAAGTTTCGTATTTTTCTTCAATGTTTATATGCGAGAAACTTATAAAAGGAATAAAATTTAAAGATTTATATGGTAAAAAAGACCTTATTTTTAATTTAATTTCGTCACCATCAATCTTATAGGATTCCATTTCATAAAGTGGTGAATTAAAATTAATCCCCATTTCAAATATTTTATTCTCATAACAGTGTAAAAATCCTCCTTTAAAGGAAAAAATTTCTGTTTTCTCACTATAATAGTTTTTCATTTCTCTATATTTCCTTCCTATCCCCAAACCAAAACCTATACTTATTCTTCTTGTAACTCCTGTATAAAAGATTTCAAGTTGAGAGGGTTTTGGTAAACGGTGATTGTAGGGCATTTCATAGAATATGCTATCAATTCTCCCTGTGGAAAGTACCAGAATATTTCCTTTATTTATCTTTATGGATGAGAAAAGGTATGGTGTATCAATTATTTCAAGTGAGACAAGATTTTTTAAGAAATAAATTTGTGTTGGATAATAGAAAACATTTGCTTCATCAATCAATATCTCCCTATTTTCACCCAGTGTGTTTATCCTTGTAATTGTTGCTTCACATATTCCTGCTATTATAAAAAGAATTAAAGATTTTTTCATAAATCCTCCTTTTTGAAAATAATAAATATTATAAATTAAAACAAATTTTGAGTCAAACAAAAATTAACTTTATAATTATTTTCTTATGAAAATTTACAATACTCTGACAAAAAAATTGGAGGAATTTATCCCATTAAGGGAAAACAAAGTGGGTATTTATTTTTGTGGAATGACTGTTCAGGATTCTCCTCATGTAGGACATTTAAGGGCATTTTTATGTGGTGATGTTTTAAGAAGGTATCTTGAATACAAGGGTTTTGAAGTAAGATATATTCTAAACTTTACGGATATAGATGATAAAATAATTAAAAAATCATGGGAAGAGAAAGTTGACTGGAGAGAGATTGCTCAGAGATATGAAAAGGAATATTTTGAGGTTGAAAGAATAATGAATATAAAGCCTGCAAGTTTTTATCCAAGGGCAACACAGCATATTGAAGAGATAATCAATTTAATTTTGATTTTAAAAGAAAAGGGTTTTGCCTATGAATCTGGTGGAAATGTATGGTATGATGTTTCAAAATTTAAAAGTTATGGTAAACTTTCAGGTAAAAATATAGATGAACTTATTGAAGGAGCAAGGGTTGAACCTGACCCTTCAAAAAGGGATCCCCTTGATTTTTCATTATGGAAAGTTCAAAAAGAAAATGAGCCATATTTTTATTCACCCTTTGGAAAAGGAAGACCTGGATGGCATATTGAATGTTCTGCAATGAGCATGAAATATCTTGGTGAAACCTTTGATATACATGGAGGGGGTGAGGATTTGATTTTCCCGCATCATGAGAATGAAATTGCCCAGAGTGAAGGAGCAACAGGGAAAGAATTTGTAAGATACTGGTTTCATAATGCACCTGTTAATTTAAAAGGGGAAAAGATGAGTAAATCAACTGGTCTTTTCTTCAGGGTTTTAGATGTATTAAAAGAATATTCTCCAAATGTTTTAAAGTTTTTCCTCTTAAGGGCTCATTATAAATCAAAGATAGAATATTCAAAAGAACTTCTTGACGATGCAAAAGCAGGATGGGAAAGAATAGAGAATTTTATAAATAAAGGAGAAATTAAGGAAATTGAAATAAAAAATCCAGAGACAAGGGAATATTTAAAAAAATTTGAGGAATATATGGATGATGATCTTAATACACCAAAGGTTTTTTCTTTAATTTTTGAACTTGTAAAAATTGGAAACATTTATTATGAAAAAAAGGATGAGAGATTTCTTGAAATAAAATCATTAATTCTTTTGATTTTAAAAATTCTTGGCTTTTCTCAATTTGAAAAAAAGTTTGAGTCAAAAATTGTTGATGATCTTTTAAACATAATAATTGAAGTTAGACAAAGGTTAAGGGAAGAAAAAAGGTTTGACCTTTCTGATAAAATTAGAGAAGATTTAAAAAATCTTGGAATAATTGTTGAAGATAAAAAAGAAGGCAGTTCTTATAGATTCATTTAATGAAAACTCTTTTCATAACAGGCGGAGCAAAAAGGATTGGAAGGGAAATAGTTTTAAAATTTGCAAGGGAAGGATTTGATATCTGTTTTACTTATTTAAAATCAGAAAAGGAGGCTTTTAAAACAAAGGAGGATGTTGAAAGTATTGGAAGAAAATGTGTTATTCTAAAGGGTGATTTAAGGGATTTAAACACGATTTTAAAATGGAGAGATGAATTTTTCAAGAATTTTGAAAAATGTGATTGTCTTATAAATAATGCTTCTATTTTTAAGAAAGGAAATTTAAAAGAAATAAATGAAAAAGATTTTGAGGAATTAATAAGTATTAATTTAAAAGCACCATTATTTATTTCAAAATATTTCTCAGAAAAAATGAAGGAAGGTGTTATAATAAATATTGCTGATGTTGCTGGTAAGGTTTTATGGAAAAATTATTTAATTTACAGTCTTTCAAAGGCATCCTTAATTGCCCTTACAAAGATTTTAGCAAAGGAACTTGCACCTTCTATAAGAGTATGTGCAATTGCACCCGGGGTAATTCTTATAGATTCTCCTCAAAAAGAAAAGGCGTTAAAAAAGGTGCCTTTGAAAAAAATGGGAAATCCAGAAGATATTGCTGAAGCCTGTTTTTTTATATATAAAAATAATTATATTACTGGAACTGTTCTTTACATAGATGGGGGAAGAAGTATTTATGGCTGATTTTTATGTATCCTTAATTTTGGTGGAGGTGAGGGTATTATTATTATTTCTCCATCTATAAAATAATTTTCTTTTAAATTTTCTCTTACATTGTCATTTTCATCTATTATTCCAAATTTATCAATTATACATTTTCTAACAATTCCTCCCTTTTTTACAATAACACCATAATGTAATATAGAGTCTTCAATTATTGAATTTTCTTCAATCACACAGTTTCTGCTTATAATTGAGTTGATTATTTTTGCATTTTCATAAATCTTTGTGCCTTCTGCTATTAAAGAATTTTCAATATAAACATTTTTTGCTATGTATGCAGGTGGATCCCTATAACTTATGGTTCTTATTGGCCAATCGGGATTATGTAAATTTAATAAAGGTGGTTCTTTCAATATATCCCTATGAGCCTCATAGTATTCCCTTATTGTTCCAACATCTCTCCAATAAGGGGCTAATTCTCCTTTTATTTTATTTGTGGAAAAATCATAAACAAATACCTTTGAATATTTATAGACTTTTGGTAATATATCTTTGCCAAAATCATGGGTACTTTCTTTATCTTTTGCATCTTCAAGAAGGATTTCCTCAAGAAATTCCCTTTTAAATATGTAATTTCCCATAGA
>JBDRZF010000019.1:0-3595 GCA_039803805.1 Caldifarciminota bacterium | reverse complement strand
TAGAGGCAAGCAATTTTTTACCTTTTGCTTCCCCGGGTAAACTTTTTGGTTTTTCCCAGAAGCCACAAACCCTTCCTTTTTCATCAGAGCATATAATTCCATATTGAGATATTTTTTCAATCTCAAAAGGTGTTCCTGAAATTGTTAAATCTGCCCCATTTTCTAAATGAAATAAAAGCATTTGAGATATATCCATTTTATAAACATGGTCTGCTGCAAATATTAAAACAATATCAGGGTCAAAATTTGATAAGAGATGAAGATTTTGATATACTGCATCAGCAGTTCCAAGATACCAGTGTTCACCTGTCCACATCTGAGCAGGTGCAATTGTTATAAAGAAATTCCTCCCCCTTAATGCACTTCCAAGTTGCCATCCCTGTTCAATGTGTTCTGTTAAACTTTGTGCCTTGTATTGAGTTAAAATATAAATTGAAAAAAATTCAGAGTTTGTTAAATTTGATAGCACAAAATCTATGATTCTATATTTTCCACCAAAAGGAACAGCAGGCTTTGTTCTATATTTTGTTAAAGGATATAATCTTTCACCTCTTCCACCAGCAAGGACAAATGTAAGTATTTTTAAATTTCTAAAATTCTTCATAAATTTTTTTATAAAGTTTTATATATTCCTCTGTCCTTTTACCCCATGAAAAATCTATACTCATACAATTTTTTAAAATTTCTTCCCATTTACTTTTGTCTTTATAAATTTCAATTGCTCTGTCAAGTTTTTCAATAAATTTTTCCTTTTTATATTCATTAAACAAAAATCCATAACCACCTTTATCAAAATCAACAATTGTATCCTTAATTCCGCCTGTTTCAAAGGCAAGAGATGGGGTTCCATATCTTGCTGCTATCATTTGGGTTAGTCCACATGGTTCAAAACGGGAAGGAATCAAAAATAAATCAGAGCCTGCATATATTTTCTTTGAAAGTTTTATATTAAATTCTGGTATGAATTTAAACTTATCCTTATACTTTTCTTCATAACCTTTTATAATTTTTTCATATTTCTCTTCACCCTGTGCAAGCAAAATAAATCTTAAATCCCTTTTAAAAAATTCATCAAAACTCTCTATTAAAAGGTCAAATCCCTTTTGATAAGTTAATCTTGATACCATACCTATTAAAATTGAATTACTTTCACTACTAAAGAATTCTTTCTCAAGAAATCTTTTATTTTCCTTTTTCCCGTAAATTAAATTATTTTTATTATAATTTTTATAAATATCCTTATCTTTTTCCGGATTCCATTCATCATAATCAATTCCATTTAATATTCCATAAACTTTTTCTTTCTTTTCTTTTAAAACATCTTCAAGACCACATCCATATTCCTTTGTTAATATTTCTTTCGCATAAGATGGACTCACAGTGCTTATAAAATCTGAATAAATTATGCCTCCCTTTAAAAAGTTTACCTTCCCATAAAACTCTATTTTTTCTTCCACATCTTCATTTAAATTTATTTCCTTTAAAACATCTTTTTCATAAACTCCCTGATATGAAAGATTATGAATGGTAAGTAAAATTTTTGTTTTTTTAAAAAAATTATCATTTTTAAAATTATTCTTTAAATAAACTGGAATAAAAGATGTGTGCCAGTCATTTATATGAATTATATCAGGGCTAAAATTTAATTTTTTCAAAAAATAGATAGTAGAATAAGAAAAGAAAGCAAACCTTTTATATTGGTCATCTTTTTCTATTTTTGGAGGAACATAAATATATTCCCTTCCAAAAAATTCTTCCTCTTTTAATAAAAAAACAGGTGTTTCCTTAAATATTATTTTATACCATGTTATTTCAAACTCCTTCCCGTTCCATAATATTTTATAATTTATTTTATCTTCAATTTTAAAATTCTCAATATTTAAAAATTTTGAATAAAAGGGAGTCAAAATTATTACTTCAATTCCTTTTTCTTTGAGTAAAAAAGGAAGAGAGCCTGCAACATCAGCAAGTCCACCAACTTTTGAAAAGGGATGAACTTCTGCTGAAACAAAGGCTACTTTCATATTTTTATTTTAAGGTAAAAAATTGAATTTTTTCAAGCCTTTTTATTATAATTAAATTTTAATGAAAAAAATAAATCTTTCAATCCTTTGGCATTTTCATCAACCTTCTTATTTATGTATTGAACCTGAAAAGGATTATTTCTTTTTCCCGTGGACATTCTTACATTCTATAAGGGAATATTATGATATGGGAAGAATTCTTTTGGATTCACCTGAAAATGTTAAAGTAACCTTTAATATTACTCCAACTCTTTGGTATCAAGTTAAAAAATATATAAAAGGAGAATTTTTTGATAAATGGATAGAAATTTATAAAAAAAGACCTGAAGATATGGATGAAGAAGAAAAAATATTCGTTTTAAGGAACTTTTTCTCATTAAATTATGAAAATCAAATTTACCCCTATGAAAGATATAAATATTTACTTATAAAAAGAGGAAGTGTATTGGGGCTTGAGGAAAAAGTAAAATATTTTTCAAATGATGAGATAAGGGATATTTGTTTTTATTTTTTATTTTCTTCATTTTCAGAAATTTTAAAGGAAGAGAACAAAATTTTAAAAGAGTTTTTAAACAAGAAAAGGAATTTCAGCGAAGAAGATAAAGAAGTTCTTCTTAAAATTGCCCTTGAAACAATCAAAGAAGTTGAAAGAATTTACAAAGACTTAATTTTTCTTAAAAAAGTTGAAATAACAACAAGCCCTTTTTCCCATCCTATACTCCCTCTTTTAATAGATTCAAGTTCTTTTGAAAAATCAACTCCTCACTTAAAAAATAAAAAGGTTGAATTTTCAAATAAAGAGGATGCAGATAGACAGGTCAAAATGGGTTTGTCCTATATTGAGAAGGAATTTAATATTAAAATAAAAGGTATGTGGCCACCTGAGGGTGCAATATGTGAAAATACATTAAATCTATTTATAAAAAATGGAATAATTTTTACTTTTTCATGTGAAAGTGTTCTTTCAAAGAGTATAAGAGAGGAACTCAGAATGAAAGACTATGTGAAGAAGGAACTCTATAAACCTTATATATATAAAGATAAAGATGGAGAGATAATTATTTTCTTTAGGGATAGAGAGATTTCTGATAGAATTGGTTTTGTTTATAAAAATTATAGTGAAGATGATGCAATAAATGATTTTTTCAACTATTTAAGAAAATTGAAAGATGGGGAAGAAGATTTGTGGATTTCAATTATTCTTGATGGCGAGAACCCATGGCCTTATTACAAAAAGGGTGGAACTTTATTTTTAAAGAAATTTTATGAGACGCTATCAAAAAAGGATTTTATAAAACTTTCCTTTTTTGAAGAAGGTATATTTTTTAAAGATAAAAAGAGTCTAAAAGAAGTTCATGCTGGTTCATGGATAAGAGGTGACTTTACAACTTGGATGGGAGATGATGAGAAAAATGAAGGATGGGAAATTTTAAAAAGAGTAAGAGAGGATTTAAAAGAGAAAGTTTATGAAAATGAAAGGGCTCTTTTTTCAATGATTTTTTCAGAAGGGAGTGATTTCTTCTGGTGGCTCGGATATGATAACCCAACTTTTTATGCACCGGAGTTTGATA
>JBDRZF010000018.1:0-10051 GCA_039803805.1 Caldifarciminota bacterium | reverse complement strand
ATTCAAGGGAAGTTGAAATAACCCTTTCAGGAAATAGGGATATAATTGGACTTGAAAGGGAGATAAGAAAAATTATTAAAAAGTATTTAAAAAGGGGGAAGATAAAGATTAAGTTTTATTTTCCACCACCAGAAGATTATGTTGTTGATGAAAGGAAACTTAAAAGACTTATAGATAGTATAAAAAAATTTGAAAAAAAAGAAAAATTAAACATATATTTTGATAATGCAGATATTTTAAGGGAAATTTTTATAAAAAAGGAGAATTTAGAGAAAAAGAAAAAAATATTCTTAAAAATTCTTGAGATTGCAGTAAAAAGACTTTTAAAATTCAGAAAAGAAGAGGGGGAAAATTTAAAAAAGGCACTTCTTGGAGAGGTTAAAAAACTTGAAAATTTATTAAATAATTTAAATGACGAAAAATGTAAAGAGGAAAAAATAAGAATTTTATCTCATGTTGAATCAATTATAAAAACTATAAATTCAAAAGGGTCATGGGGTAAAAAAATTGATTTTTTAGGACAGGAGATTTTAAGGGAAGGAAATACAATTTCTCAGAAATCAGAAAATTTAGAAAATATAAATATTGCAATTGAAATAAAACTCTGTGCAGAAAATATAAGAGAGATAGCAAGAAATATAGAATAATTATAATTTTCTTTCTATATAAGGAAAAAATGGATTTTCTGGATATTTTAAAATTATTTCCTTATAAATTTCCTTTGCTTTATTTTTATCAATTTTTTCATATATTTCACCAATTTCAATAAGTGCTTTTACTTTAATTATATCCGGTAAATCACCTTCTTTAATTTTTTCAAAAAATTTCAAACTCTCATTAATTTTGTTTTTTTTCTTTAAATAAACTCCATAAAGATAGAAATATAAAAAATCAATTTTTTCTCCTTTTAAATTTATTTCAACATCTTCTCCCTTAAAAATTTTATAATGGATAGGAACATAATCGTTTAAATTTTCTTTAAAATTTTTTAAAATATAGGACAAGTAAAGAACTTCTGGTATTCTTTTATCTTTTGGGAAATTTGAAATAAATTTAAATGAGAGTGTTTCAGCCTTATCAAAATTCTTTGAAAAGTAATGTGTAAGGAAAAGATAAAAACTTGCATCAGAACTTTTTATCTCTTTTAAAATTTCAAAATTTTCTTTAAAATTTCCAGTCAAAATATTGTAAAGTCCCATAACCTCTAATTTTTTGTTTCTATCTTTTATCTTATCAATATTTTTCTTTGCCTCTCCCATTTCATTTTTCTCAAGATATATTTTTGAAAGAGAGTAGTATATCTCATCATTAAATTTTTCAACTTTATCCTTTATAATTTCATAAATATCTTTTGCCTTTTCCCTTTCTTCTTTAATTTCAAAAGCCTTTGCCCTATAGTATAAAATTAATGGGTCCTTTTCCTTTTCAGTGAATCTTATTATATAATCTGGATTTCTTTCAAGATATTCTTCAAGTTTTTTTTCATCCTTTGATTTTATATAATAATTTATTCCTTTTTCATAAAGATTTTTTGAAATTGCTATCTCTGCAAGAACTGGGTAAAATTCCTCTTCTTGAAATTCATTTTCAATTGTTTCAAATGGTATATTTTTTGAAATTCTTTTAATTTCAACTTTTATAATTTCTTTATTTTCAAAATTTTTTAGTTCTTTAAAAGCATTCTTATAATCATTTTTTTCAATATAAATTCTATAAAGCATATCAGAAAATAATTTTTTATCCTTATTTTTTTCCCTTTCATATTTTATAAATTTTTCTGCAAGTTCATAAAATTTTAAATCAATCATTGAAAAGAGTATCCTTTTTATTTCTTCTTTTTCAAAAAATAAATCAATTGAATCAATAAGAGAATAAAATTTTCTATTTGTCAAATATCTTGAAATTAAAAAATCAGAATAGAATATATAATTTTTTCCAAGTTCACAAATTGCAACTTTTGATATTTTATAAAGTTTTTCAAATTCTTTATTGTTAAGATATTTATCCCTTAACTCAAAATAAAATATTCTATATTTTTTTGGCTCTTCTAAAAATAGTTTCTCTTTTATTTCTATTTGATTTAAAAATATTAGAATAAAGAAGAAAGCCATTCAAATAAGAGGAAATGAATTCTCCCAATTAAAAGCGAAACACGTGCCATTATTGTATAGCCAAAGGATGCACCAAATGCTATCATGATAAAGGTTATTCCAATTCTTGAAAAAATGCCAAGTGCACCTTTATGTTCTTTTGAAAAGAAAAAGTAAAATAAAGTTGAAATTGTTGCAACAATTATTATTAAGTTGTTAAAACTTGAGAATAAATCCTTGAAAGTTAAAGGTAAAATTGTTGCATGAATCTGGGGAACTATGTAACCTTGAAGTGAACCTGTTACACCAAGTCCTGCTGCCATTCCAACTGTGAATGCTATTGCCCATCTTGAAAGCCATGCAACTGGCGGTATGAATCTTAAAAGCATACATATTGATAAAAATATTGGAATGAATAAGATCCATTGTTCAGGTGTAAAATGAAGCCACATCTTCCAGAATCCATAAGTTTTAAAAACATTTTTAAATGGTCCTAAAATTTTTGGTTCAACATCAAAAAACCATAAATATAAAAACCAGAAACTTGCGGCGCTGCCTACATATATATGTTCTGCAAATTTATAAAATGGATTATCCTTATATAAAAAAGAAAATATTGCCAATGTTAATCCTGCTGCAATCCATAAAAATATTATATCTATCATTTTATTCTCCTCAATGCTATAAAGCCTATATTCCCAATTATTATAAATATTAGAATTATAACATGTATAACTGTTTGGGCAGTCATTCCAGAATATGCAAATCCTCTTCTTTTTAATAAGTTTTCATAATCAGCAGCCCCTCTTAAACCACCTATTAATCCTTCAATCTGTTTTGCCTGGAAATAGGGATATAAATCAGGAGCAACAACTGCTGTTGAAGTTAAAATTATTTTTTGTCCATATCTTGCCTGAGCAAATTGAACCCAGTAATCTCCAACAGCACCTGCCTCAAATCCTATTAAAAGAGCAATATCATTATAATTATGGACATTCTTCATAAGTGGTAATGAATCAATTGGTGTTCCCTTATAATCAACATCAAATACCATTCTTATTTCCTTTCCCATATTAAGCATAACTGCTGCTATTCCAGGTCTATATCCAAGAAATACATAATCCTTTCCATATTCTTTTTTCATCTCTTTTGCTATTTTTTCAAGGGCAATCTGTCCTAAGGGAAGACCAAGTGGCCAGTGCCCCATCATTATCACTTTTAAATCTTTTTTAAAAAGATGAACAAGCATAACTTCAAGAAGGGGCTGTAATTCTGGCATACTCGCTGCATCATAGTCTATTGAAATTAAAACTCTTGAACCACTTGGCAATTTTTCTATAAATTCATAAGCATTTTTAACTTCTGGAAGTGCCTCAAATTCAAATCCCTTTTTAATTAAAAGAGGAATTGTAATGGATATAAAAACTAAAAGGTATATTATTCTTCTATCAATTTTTGAAATTTTTTCAAAAAATTCTTTCATTTCAAATATGTTCTTTCAATTCCAAGAATAATTCTTAATGCCATTGCTATTGCACCAAGTGAAATTCCTATAAATAGTCCTCTTTTTGCACCAAGTTGTGGAACATTCATTATCCAGTCAGAAAGCAGAGGCAATTTTGTTTTTAAGAAAATCCCTATTGGAAAGATAAGGATTAAGGAAATAATTGCGAGTCCAAAAAATAAAACTCTTTCATATATTGAAATTCTTGGAAGTGCTTCAAGAACACAAACTATTGCAATTAAAATGAATGTAACAGCAATAAAATATGGGGAAAAATCCTCTCCTTTTGGAACCCTTCCAAGCATAACAATTCCTGCTGATATTAAAAGTAATGTTGCATTTAATCCCCTTGCCCTGAATGCCCTATAAGCAGCAGAGGCTATGAAAAATGCAAGAAGAGAAAACATTGTTGCCTGAAGTGGAACAAATACATATGTATAAAAATATCTCAAAAATGTTGAAGTTGGGGCAAAGGGATTACCATGCTTTATTCCTGAATATATTCCCCATAGAAGTGTTATTATGAATGTTAAAAGTAAGGCAAAAGAATAAGGTGCTTCTTTTTCCTTCTTTTTAATTTTTCTATAATGGTATGCAAGGAGTGAATCAATTCCAAGAATAAGGGTGAATCCCGAAACAATTATATACCAGTCATTGAATCTTTCCTGTAAACTTCCAAATGGTTCATGGGGAATAAATAAGGCAACTATTAATATGAATCCTGAAATAAAGGTTATAAAAAGTGGGACTCCCTTTTTCATATCACCTCAAAAAAGTTTTTCAAAAAATGGAAAAAGGGATTTTTTGTTAAAAATGCAATTGTTTCAAGTATAAGTCCTGCTATTACTATTATTATGAGAAGTACCTTTACATAATCCTCACCTTTTATTGTTGCAAGTGATAGAGGGTCTCTTGTTAAATATGCGCTTGCTGCATACATCTCTTCACCTATCAGTGTATAATCTGTTGCTGCTATGAAAAAGGGAAGCTGGGTTACAGCAGTTGTTCCTGATATCTGTATTGCCCCTATTGAGTTTCCTGTTTCTGCAAGAATTAATGATTCTGCATAAAAATATCCCTGTAAAAATATTGCACCAGGGCGCTCCCTTACCATTATTCCATCACAGCCTGCAGCATATCCAAACTGGTCATAGGATAAAAAGAATACATTCCCCTCTTTATAAAGGTCTGGTCTTCCTGCTTCAATAAAACCTTCTTTAACTGTTTCCTGTGCTGCAACAAATACAACAGGGTCATAACAAGGAACTATGATATCAACTTCATATTCACCTGCTTTTTTTGCAACCCTTTTTAAAATTGAAAGACCTGCAATTGTTGGTATCTCGGCAATTGTTCCAAGACCAAGAATAAAAAGAAGGGGTCTTCCAAGTTCTGTTGATCTACCAACTGCTTCATCTATTGCATCAAGTCCTGTTATCTTTCTTATAAACAGTTCCTCTTTTTTTGCCCTCCTGACAAAATATAAAAGAAAAGCAAGGATGATTATAAGAAGAATCAAAACACTTGTTCTCTTTTTATGGAACCATTCTGCATGGGCAACTGCTACATTTGAGAATTCACTATCACTCCATACTTCCCCTTTTATCGCCCTTATAAAATACCTGTATTTAACCTTATTTTTACAATTTGAATCAAGGAAATAATTTGTCCCCCTTGGTAAAATTTCAAGTGTTTCAGGTAAACTCCACTTTCCTTCAATTTCTTCCTGCCTGAAAATTATATAATTATCTATTATTGAATCAGAAGGTGAAAGTTCCCATTTTATTTCTATTTTTCCTCCTGCATCATTTGGATAATCATTTGCTTGAATATTTGAAGGAGGAAGAGGAGGAATATAGAGAAAGAGAAATAAAATTATTTTACTCATAAGAAATTAATTATAATACAAACTAAAACTTTAAAACAATTTTACCAAATACTTTTCTTTCTTCAATTAATCTATGTGCTTCCTGTGCCTTTTCAAAATTCAAAACTTTACTTATTGATATTTTTATAAATCCCTTTTTTACATATTCAAGCCCCTTTAAAAGATGTCTCCTTGTTCCCATTGTTGAACCAATTATCTGAATCTGTCTGAAAAATACATGTCTTAAATCAATTCTTGCATCATAACCACTTGTTGCGCCACATATAACTATCTTTCCTCCCCAATTAACTATTTTTATTAATTTCTCCCAGAATTCTTTTCCAGTATGGTCAAATATAATATCAATTTTTTCACAAATATTCTTTAATTTTTTCTCCCAGTTATCTTCTGTATAGACAATCCCATCATCAGCACCAAACCATTTTGCCCTTTCAATCTTTTCTTTATTTCCTGCTGTAACGAAAACATTGCATTTTATCATCTTTAAAATCTGTATCAAATTTAAACTTACACCAGAACCTGCTGCCATAACAAGGCAGTTCATTCCTGGTTCAGGGTTTGCCTTTTCAACCATCTGAACTGCAGTTAAAAGTGCAAGCGGAATTGCTGCTGCTTCAACAAAGGAAATATTTTCAGGAATTAAAAACACATTTTCCTTTGGAACATTTATATATTCAGACTCTACACCCTGTGTTCTCTCACCAAAAATTTTATATTCCTTACATAAATTTTCGTTTCCTGAAATACATTTCTCGCATCTTCCACAAAAAATTGCAGGATATATTAAAACCTTATCACCTTTATTTATTCCTTCAACATTTTCTCCTATCTCTTCAACAATCCCTGCTGCATCTGCTCCAAGAACATGGGGAAATTTTAAAGAAAGCCCTGGAAGCCCTTTTCTTACCCATATGTCAAGATGATTTATTCCTGCTGCTTTAACCCTTATCCTTACTTCATTTGGTTTTAATTCTCTTAAAGGGATTTCACCAATCTTTATTACTTCAGGAGGACCATTTTCATTTATATAAACTGCCTTCATTATATTCTATGAGCCATCCTTTTTAAATAAAATATTCTTTTTTCAATTGGGGGATGCGTGCTCCATAAATCAGCCCATAAATTTTCTAAATTTTCTAATTTATTTTTTAATGGTGAAACTATAAAAAGTGGTGAGATTGCTTTATTGCCAATAGGTATTCCCTTTTGATTTAAATAAATCTTTTCAAGGGCATTTGCAAGAGAAATTGGGTTCCTTGTAAGTTCTGCAGAGGTTGCATCAGCAAGATATTCCCTGCTTCTTGATATTGCAAGGAAAACAAGTTTTGCAATTATTGGTGCAATTACTGCAAGTATCAAAACAATTAATAAGACTATTATATTTCCTCTTGCATAAACTCTTCTTCTTTTATCTTTAAATCTTAAATTTCTTAAAGCAATATCTGATAAAATTATTATTATTCCAAGTAAGGTTGCTGCAACTGTCATTGTCAAAATATCTCTATTTTTTATATGGGCAATTTCATGTCCTATAACTCCTTGCATTTCCTCCCTGTTTAAAATTTTTAAAAGACCCTTTGTTACAGCAATTGATGAATTAAAAGGGTCTTTTCCTGTTGCAAAGGCATTTGGAATATCAGTTTCCACAATATAGACTTTTGGCATAGGAATACCTGCTGCTATTTTCATTTCTTCAACAATATTTATAAGTCTTTTTTCTTCAAAAATTTCTGGATTTGCAGGTCTTGCATTAACCGAATTTAAAACTATTTTATCCCCATATCTATAAGAAATAAAAGATTGTGCTCCTGAAATTAAAATTGCAACACTGGTTATAAAAGGAAATTTTATATAATCAGGAAATCCCAAAAAGATATTATCAATTAGAAAACCTAAAAGACCTGCAATTAAAATAAAAAATAGAATTAAAAATATTGTTTTTCTTATATTTTTTTTCTGTAAATCGTAAAAAGTAATTATCTCAGACATCAAGACTTACTCGTGGCGTTTCCTTTTCCTCCGGTTTTTCTATTACAAAAAATTCAAATGCCTTGAAATTGAAAATGTTTGCAATTATATTTTTTGGAAAAACCTGTATAGAAGTATTGTATTTCATCACCATATCATTATAAAATTGCCTTGCAAAGGCTATCTTATTTTCAGTATTTGTTAGTTCTTCTTGAAGCATCATAACATTCTGATTTGCCTTTAATTCTGGATATCTTTCAAAAAGGGCAAAAAGTCTTCCAAGAAACCCTGAAAGTTCTCCTTCTGCTTTTCCAATTTCTTTTAAATCACCTTTATCCCTTACACTAACAGCCTTTGCCCTTGCTTCAATAACCTTTGTTAATGTTTCCTTTTCATATTTCATATATCCTTTAACTGCTTCAACAAGGTTTGGAATTAAATCATGCCTTCTTTTTAACTGAACATCTATCTGACTCCATGCATTTTTTACCTGCATCCTTTCCCTTACAAGAGAATTGTATATAGAGATTAAGAAAATTACAATTAAAATTATAAGAATTACAAGAATTATTGCCATCATTTTTCCTCCTGTTTAATTTTTATTCTTGCATCAACTACCACTGCATCTTTTTTATATACAAAAACAGGGTTTAAATCAATCTCCTCAATCTCTTCTATTTCCTTAACCATCTGTGATGTTCTCAAAATAATTTCTTTTATTTTATTTATACTTGTTCCTTTAAGCAAATTAAATCCCTTTATACTTTTAATCATCTTAATTGCTTCTCTTGGAAAGATAGGAACAATCCCAAAACTTACATCCTTAATTATTTCCACATATATTCCACCAAGACCAAACATCAAAAGTGGCGGGAAAAAATTTGTTCTTTTTGCTCCAATTATAATTTCTTTACCAGGCTTTGCCATCTTTTGTATTATTACTCCTCTAAATCCTTCTTTTAAAAATTTCTCCTTCATTTTTTTAAATTTCTCAATTGCTTCTTTTTCAGAGTTAATATTTAAAATAACGCCTCCTTTTGCCATTTTATGAATTACTTTATCAGCAACAACTTTCATCACAATTGGGAAATTTATCCCTTTACATATTTTATAAACATCCTTTTCATTCTCAGCATATTCCCATTCAACAGCTTTAAATCCATAAAATTCAATAATTTTTAAAGAATCATGAGGAAGTAAAAATCCATCCTCATTTTTAAAAGAATTATCCAAAATTTCTTTTGCTTTTTCTTTTTCCACTTTAAATATAATTTCCTTTTCCTCTTTTATACCCTTTTTTAATTCTGAATACTCATAAAGACCAGAAACAGCATTTATTGCATCCTCTGGAAATGTATAAAAAGGAACATTTTCCCTTTTTAAAATTTCAATAGGTTTTAATACGCTTTTTTCTCCCAAGAATGCAGGAATTAAGGGTTTTTTATTATTTTTAGCATATTTTGCCATCCTCTTTGCAACCTCTTCCATATCTATCATTTTTTGTGGAACCATCATTGATATAACAGCATCAACATTTTTATCCTTTAAAAGATTTTTCATAACCCATTCATATCTTTCAGCATCAGCATCTCCTATTAAATCAAAGGGATTCCCTAAGGATGCATAAGGTGGAACCCTTTCTTTTAATTTTTCATAAGTTTTTCTATCAATTTTTGCAAGTCTTAATCCCCTTTTAATACATTCATCGGTTGCAATTATTCCTGTTCCACCTGCATTTGTTATTATTGCAACCCTATTTCCCTTTGGAAGTGGTTGAGATATTAATGCAAGTGCTTTAACAAGCATCTCTTCAAGTGAATAAACCCTTAAAATGCCTGCTTTTTTAAAAAGTGCCTCGTAAATTTCATCAATTCCTGCAATTGCTCCTGTATGGGATGAAACAGCCCTTGCACCTTCAGGTGTTCTCCCTACTTTTAAAACAATAACGGGTTTTTTCTTTGTTGTTTCCTTTGCAATTTTAAAAAATTCTTCACCCCTTAAAATTCCTTCAATATATAAAAGTATTATCTCTGTTTCAGGGTCATCTTTGAAATAAGAGAGGGCATCAATCTCATCAACATCAACCTTATTACCAATACTTAAAATCTTTGAAAATCCAATTCCCTTTTCCCTTGCATGGTCAAGAAGGGAAACACATATTGCTCCTGATTGTGAAACAAAACTAACTTTTCCCCTTTGAGGCATTGGGGTTGCAAAAAAGGTATTTAGTCTTACATTTTGAGAAGTATTGATTACACCGAGACAATTGGGTCCAACGATCCTTATATTATATTTTTTACCAATTTCTTTAATTTTTTCTTCAAGAATTTCGCCTTCTTCTCCAATTTCCTTGAATCCTGCTGTTATTATTATAACTGCCCTTATTCCCTTTTTACCGCATTCCTCTAAAACAAAAGGAACAATCCTTGAAGGAGTCGTTATAACTGCAAGGTCAATATTATCCTCTATTTCAAGAACACTTTTATAAGATTTATAACCAAGAACATAGTCAGCATTTGGATTAACAGGGAAAAAGGCACCCTCAAATCCTGATTCTATCATGCTTTTAAATGTTTGATATGCTAAACTTTTTGGATCCCT
>JBDRZF010000017.1:0-10062 GCA_039803805.1 Caldifarciminota bacterium | reverse complement strand
TTGTAATCTCCTTTATTTTTCTTAATTCCGGCATTTTAATTTTTGAATACATTTTCTCTCCAATAAATATAAAAATTTTTAACAGTAAATTTGACTATTTCATATTTTCTGGCTTTTTTCTAATTGCAATTTATTTTTCCATTACAAAGAAACTTGTCTTTGAAGAAAACAAAATTTTTTTAATACCAGCCACCTTTCTTTTAATTTTTTCCCTTTCCTTTGAATACATTCCCTTTTATCTAATTTTTCTTTCCCTTTTTTTAATTTACATTTCAAAATTCTTAAATTTTAAAATTTATCTTTTTATAATCCCTTATTTATTTTTATTCTCATCATCTTCAATAATATCAGGAACAAAATCATTTTTGTTATGGAATCCAAAATTTTATTTCTTCATTTTCCTTTTTATCCTTTTTCTCTATCTTCTTGATGTTAATAGTAAAATATCATGGCTTTTTAACACAATATTTTATATTCTTCCTCTTTTATTTTATTTCAAATCTTCTATTCTTTTTGTGTCTTTAATTTTTTTATTAATCTTTTTTATTTTTTTCAAATTTTTACAAAAGTATAAAAATTTCCCCTCCTTAATTTACCTTTTTGTAATTTTCCTGATTTTACCAGAAGCAATTATTAAGAGAGAAGAAATTAAAAATTTTTCCCTTTCAAACTTTTATTTTAAAAGGGGTGAATATAGAGAATGTTTAAAATATTTTCCGGAGGAAAAAGATTTTTATCATTTAAAGGGGATTGCTTATTTTAAAATTTATGAGTATGATTCAGCAATTTATTATTTTAAAAATTACCCAGAGGAAAAATATGACCCCCATATTTATTCCTTTTATATTCTTTCTCTTATTGCAAAAGGTGAAATTCTCTCTGCCTATTATTTAAACAAAAGGGCAATTGAAAAATTCGGTCCCCGGAAAGACTTCATAATTCAAAGAGGAATAATTTTAAAATTATTTTAATATTCTTTCTTCAACTCTCCATACATCATATTTACCATCAAAAAAAATAAATACAAGATCTTTTTTAGGGAATAAAGTTTTAAAATGTATTTCAAAGGAATAAGATTTTTCAGGTGGGATTTTAATGTATAGTTTACCATCTCTATTTATTTTTTCCCCACCAAATTTAATTATGAGTTCTTGTAATTTTTCTTCCATCTTTTATAATCTTTTCAATTTTTTCCACAAGACTTTTTGATTTTCTTCTTCCACTAATTACTTCTGTTAAATGATGATAAGATACACCCAGATATTCTGAAAAGGATTTAAGCGTAGGAAAGCCTGCTTCCTGAACCTTTAATCTAAACTCATTTATTCTTTTTACCCTTTCAAAATTAACTATTTTTGGCATTTTACCCTCCTTCCTTGAAAAAGTAAAATATTTAACCGTAAAATATTTACTTTCATTTTTTTAGTAAATTTATTATATGAAAAATAAGCATATTTTGTCAAATAAATGAAAAAAAGTCATAAAAATATAGGTGAGAGGATAAGGGAAATAAGAAAGGAAAGGAAGATCAGCCAAATTGAATTTTCCAAAATTTTGGGAATAACCCAGGATAAATTGAGTAAGTATGAGAATGGAAGAATAAAGCCACCAATTGAACTTCTTTTGAGTATATCAGAAAAATTCAACATTTCTTTAAATTGGCTTTTAATGGGAAAAGGAGATAAATATCTTAAAAAAGAAGAGGAGATTGACGAGGAAATATATAAGATTGCAAAAGATTTGCAGGTATTAAAAGAAAGAAACGCAGATTATTTTAATAAAGTTAAAAATAGTATATTACCTTGGTTGAAAAAATAAATTAAATTGCTTTAAAATATATTTATGTTAAAAATATTTTTATTCGTATTTTCTTTTCTACCCAAGAATCTTCCTCATCCAGATTCTTTTGATTTTGCAATTGCAATCTCGGTTCAAGTGAATATGGAATTTCATCCCTGCAAATGTGGGAATCCGCCTTTTAGAGGGGGTGATATTGCAAGAAGGGCAACCTGTATTAAGGAACTTAAGAAAAAATACAAGAATAAAATTTTATATCTTGATGCGGGGAACTTTGTAAGAATAACTCCTTACGAACCATATGCTCCCTTTGTTTTTTCAAAAATAGCAAAAGAATTAAAACTTGATGCAATAGGAGTTGGTTATTATGAATATTTCGGGGGAAAAACATATCTTGAAAAGGTGGCAGATAAATTTCCTTTTGCAAGTTTACTTCCTGAATATGATTTTATTCCAAAAGAAAAAATTTTTAAAGTTAAAGATTTTAAAATAATTTTCACTTCTTACTCTCCTCCTTACGGAGAAAAAAATATTTCTCCTTGTATTGAATATTTTAAAAATTCAAAAGAAGGTAAAACTTTATATATCCTTGCCTCAACAAGTGTAACTCCTGAACTTTTTGAAGATCTTCCAGAAAATCTTTTGTTTATTTATGGCTCATATCATAAATTTGAAAATGTCATTGATACAACAAATTATAAATTTATATACATAACACCTGCAAGATACGGACTTTATTTTCCTATTTTATTTTTCAAATATAAGGAAGGAAAATTTAAAATAAAATATTTTGTTGAAATTCCAATGGATTCATATATCCCATCTGATAAAAACATTGATAAGTTAGAAGAAGAATTTATATCTGAAAGGAAAAAATATCAAGAAAAAAGGGAAGAAGAAATTAGAAAAAGACAAAAAAGTAATTAGATTTCTATTTTTAATATTTTAATTCTTGTTGCCTTTTGTCTGTGTCCTTTTTTCCTTCTATAATTTTTCTTTGGCTTGTATTTAAAAACTATTATTTTAGGTAATTTTATATGCTCAATTATTTCTGCTTCAACCTTTGCTCCTTCTATATAAGGGGTCCCTATTTTTATATCTCCATCATTTTTTATCATTAAGACCTTGTCAATTATGATTTTTTCCCCTTTTTCACCCTTTGTAAGAGGTACTATTAAGTTTTCCTTCTCTTTTACATAAAATTGTGCCCCTTTATATTCAACAAGTGCTCGTATCATTTTTTTCCCTCCTGAGGAAATTCAAAAGGAGTTTCTTCTTTTTCTTCTTGCAGTGGTTTTAATTTAATCATCTCCTCAATTTTTGATTTAACAACAGGTTCTTTAACTACTACTTTTCTTGGAGAAATTATTGCTGATAAAAGAGCAGTTAGCATGAAAATTGAAACAAGTATCCATGTTAATTTTTGGAAGAATGTTGGAGCACCTCTTACTCCGAGAATATCTTCTGCAGCACCCCCTCCAAAAACCGATGCAAGTCCTGCACCTTTACTTTGCTGAACAAGAACAACCATTATAAGAAGTATTGCACAAAAAATATGGATTATTAAAAGTAAAGGTTTTATCATTTTAAACTCCTTATTGAGTTTTTAATTATACTTAAAAATGATTCTTTTTTCAATGAAGCACCACCAATAAGACCACCATCAATTTCAGGATGTTTTATTAGTTCTTCAATATTTTCAGGTTTAATACTTCCACCGTATAAAATCCTTGTTTTTTCTGCTTTATCTTTCCCAAAAATTTCCCCTATTTTTTCCCTTATAAATCCCTGCATCTCCCCTGCAACTTCAGGAGTTGCAGTTTTTCCTGTTCCAATAGCCCATACAGGCTCATAGGCAATCACAAATTCATCTTTTTGAGTTAAAAATTTTAATCCCGAAATAACTTGTTTCTCAACAATTTCCTTTTCAATACCTTTTTCCCTTTCCTCAAGTTTTTCCCCAACACATAAAATTGGTATCATATTTTCATCTATTACTGCTTTAACCTTTTTTGCTATCATTTCATCATCCTCTTTCCCTATCTCCCTTCTTTCAGAATGTCCAACAATTACATATTTAACACCAATTTCTTTTAACATTTTTGGAGAAATTTCACCTGTATATGCTCCTTCTTTTTCATAAAAAACATTTTGAGCACCAAGAAATATTTTTGAATCTTTTAATAAATTTGAAGCCACATAAAGGGAAGTAAAAGGTGGACAAATTACTATATCTAACTTTTCAAAAATTTCATTATCTATTTCCTTCTTTATTTCCTTTATAAAGATTTCCGTTTCTTTAATTCCTTTATACATTTTCCAATTACCAGCCAAAATTATTCTTCTCATTTAAAATCTCCTTTAAAGGTTTGAAACTTTTTCTATGAATTTTTGTAATTCCAAAAATTTTTATTTTTTCAATATGTTCTTTTGTTGGATATCCTTTGTGTCTTTCAAATCCATATTGAGGATATATTTTTCCATATCTTTCCATTATTCTATCCCTTTTAACTTTTGCAAGGATTCCAGCAAGGGAAACGCAATCTATTTTTGCATCTGCCTTTACAATTCCTTTTTGTGGATAAGATAATCCCGGGATTTCAAATCCATCCACAATAACAAAATCAAAGGGTATCTTTAGTTTTTTTAGGGCGATTTTCATTGCTAAGAAGGCTGCGTTTCTTATATTTATCCTGTCAATTTTATAAGGACTCACAATCCCAAAAGCAAATTTAATTTCTTTTATTTTTTTAACTTTGTTATATATTTTTTCTCTTGCAAAAGGTGAAAGAATTTTGGAGTCAGCAAGCCCTCTTAGTTTAATATTTTCAGGAATATAAGAAGCACAAGCAACAATTGGTCCAGCTATACATCCTCTTCCTGCTTCATCCACACCCACTGGAAATTTAGGAGAAATTCCGAAATACCTTTCAATAAAATCTTTTGCCTTATACAATTTAATCCTTTTTTTCTTTTATTTTTGCCTTTTTACCTACTTTCTCTCTCAAGTAATAAAGTTTTGCTCTTCTTACCCTACCTTTTCTTTTTACTTCTATTTTTTCTATTAAAGGTGAATGAAGAGGAAATGTTTTTTCAACTCCTATTCCCTGAGTTACTTTTCTTAAAGTGAAAGTTTCTGATAAGCCACTTCCTCTTCTTCTAATTACTACTCCCTCAAATGGTTGAATTCTTATTTTTTCGACAAGTTTTTTTGTCTTTTTGTCTTCTGCAAGTTCTTTAATTTTCATATAAACTCTTATTACATCTCCAGGACCAAACTCAGGCAAATCTTTTTTTAAATATTCTTTTTCAATTTCCATTATTTTTTGATTGGACATTTTTTACCTCCTTTTTTATCTCTTCAAGTATTTTTATTTCTTCCTCATTTAAGTTTTTTAAAAGATCAGGTCTTATTAAAAAAGTCTTTTTTATAGCCTCTCTTTTTCTAAATCTTTCTATTTCCTTATGATTTCCAGAAATAAGAACTTCTGGAACTTTATACCCTTCAAATTCTCTTGGTCTTGTATAAACAGGGTATCCAAGAATTCCCCAGAAAAATGAATCTCCTTCAAGGGAGTCAGTATGGGAAAGTGCATTTGGCATAAGTCTTGAAATTGCATCAACAAAAACAAAACAAGCAGGCTCTCCTCCTGAGAGAACATAATCACCTATTGAAATTTCCATATCAATATAATTTTTAAATCTTTCATCAACTCCTTTATATCTTCCACAAAAAAGTATTAAATGCTCCTTTTTTGAAAGTTCATTTATAATTTTTTGTGTTAATGTAATTCCTGACGCCTCAAAAAGTATTGAGATACTATTTTCTTTTTTTAATTTCCTTAAAGCCCTTACAAGTGGTTCTATTTTTAAAACCATTCCACTTCCACCTCCATATTGATAATCATCAACTTCTTTTGGGGAATCCGCAAAATCTCTTAAATTATGGAGATTTATTTCTAAACTTTTGTTCTCAATGCATTTTTTAATTGGTCCAAAAGAAAAGGCTTTCTCAAAAAATTCAGGAAATAATGTAACAATATCTATTTTCATAATCCCTCAGGAAAGTGTGCAATTATTTTTTCATTTTCAAAATCAATTTCTTTAATATATTCCTTAACTCCCGGTAAGAAAATCTTTTTGCCATCTTTATCATTTACCACAAAATAGTCATAAATTTTCCCTTTTAAAATCGTTTCTAAAACACCTATTTTTTCTCCATTTTCATTGAAGACTGGAAGTCCTTCAAGATCAAATATGTAATATCCTTTATCTTCAGGTTCTATTAATTTTTCTCTTTCAATAAATAAATAATGTCCTTTGAGTGCTTTTGCTTTTTCCATACTTTCTATTCCCTTAAATTTAAAAATGAAGCGACGCCTACCCATTTTTTTTACTTTTTTAATAAGAAGTTTTCTTTGTTCACCTTTATATTGAATATAAAAATACTTATATTTTTCTAAAGTCTCAAAATAAGGAGTCTCTGGAATTACAACTACTTCTCCTTCTTTCCCAAAGGGTTTTAAGACCCTTGCTAAACAAACAAGACCTTTATATCTCACTCTAAGATTTCAAGCATTGCCCTTTTACCTTTTCTAGAGGCTGCTGCTGCAAGTATTGTCCTAAGAGCTTTTGCTGTTTTCCCTTCTTTCCCTATAACTTTTCCAAGGTCAGAAGAAGCAACTCTAAGTTCGTATACAACCACTCTTTCCCCGGGTATTTCCTTTACAGAAACATGTTCAGGGCTATCCACTATATGTTTAACAACAAATTCAAGCAGTTCTTTCATTTTTACTCACCTCCCTTTTCATTTTTAGTTTGGGTAAGCGTCGCTTCATTTAATTTTTTATAAAGTTTAAAAAGGGCTTTTACCCGCTCAGTGGTTTGGGCTCCTTTTTTAATCCATTCCTCATACTTTTCTAAATTTAGTTTGAATCCTTCTTTTTTTAAAGGATCATAAAAACCAATTATATCACAGACTTTTCCATCCCTTTTTCTTTTGGAATCAGTGACTACAATTCGATAAAAAGGTCTTTTATTTTTTCCCATTTTCAAAAGTCTTATTTTTACCATATCTAATTAAAAAATTTAATTAAGTTTTTAATTATAAAGGAAAAAAATTTTATTTGCAACTTTTTGACTCAAAATTGAGAGGGATATTATAATAATACTTTAAAATGAGAAAAATAATTAGAAATTTGAGTGGGGTTAAGGGAACGATAGCTTTTACCATTTTTTTATTTTGCATATTTATTATAATAATTTACTCCTATTTTTATATAAAAAATACAAATAATTTAATAAAAGAGAATGCAAAAAGAATAGCAGAGATCGCAAAAAATACTCTTTTAAAGGAAGTAGAAATATTTATTTTTACAGGAGATACTACATTTATTTCACCAATAATAAAAAATCTTTTAAAAGATCCTTTAATCTTATCAATCGCAATAGAAGATTCTTATGGTAAAAAAATTTTAAAGTCTTCTAAATTAAATTTTGATGAGAAAAAAAGTATATCTTTTTCCTATCCAATTTTCACTTCAAAAGAAGGAAAAGATTTTTTCATTGGTAAATTAAATCTTTATGTAAGTACTTTACCATTAGTAGAAAATCAAAATAGAGCCTTTTTCTTATCCTTTGCTCTTGGTATAGTAATCATTATTTTTGGGTTTATTTTTTCATTTTTTATCACAAATATCTTCTTTAAAAGAATTGAAGGAATTAAAAGTACTTTGAGAGAAATAGCAAAGGGTGAGGCTGATTTAACAAAGAGAATTGATATTCGGGAAGACACAGAGTTTAAAGAAATAGCAGATTCTTTTAATGAATTTATTGAAAGTCTTTCAAAGAGAATAAATATAACAAGAACAAGTGCTCTTAGAATTGGTGAATTTTCGGAAAATATTTCAAGTGCAATAGAAGAGCTTACTGCTTCTTCTAATGAAGTAACGGATACAGTTCAAAAACTTGCAAATATGGCTACCGAAGGAGCAAAAGGTGTCCTTGAAGCATCAAAATCTGTAAAAGAGTTATTAGATATTGCACTTACTACAAATGAAGAGGCTCAGGAGATGCAAAGAATCGAAAATTATGCTTATAATCTTGCACTTGAAGGCAGGAAAATTTCTGAGAATGTAAAAGAAGAACTTGATAAAGTTACGAATGTGATGAATAAATTAAGAGAAAGTATAGAAAATCTTGGGATTTTTCTAAAAGATATTCTTGAGATTTCAAATACCATAACAATATTTATGAGAAGGACAAATTTACTTTCACTAAATGCTTCAATTGAGGCAGCAAGGGCATCCCGTGAAGCAAAGGGTTTTTCAATTGTTGCAAGTGAGATAAGAAAACTTGCAGAAGATTCTTCTCTATATGCAGAAAAAATTCAAGATATTGTTGAAAGTATAAAGTCTTTGATTGAAGGTTATTCTAAGAGTTTAATTGAAAATCAAAAAATAATAGAAGGAGCAAAGGAAGTCCTTTTGAAGGCTGCAGATCAGTTGAAAAAAATTGCAGATGAATCAGAAGAAGCAATGGAGAAGGTTGAAAAGATTTCTAAACTTACACATATTCAGAGGGAAGAAATTGAAAAACTTGCTCGTTTTATGGATAAAGTAGGAGAAATAGCAGAAGGGGTTAGTATTTCAAGTGAAGAGATTGCTGCAAGTATGCAAGAGCAACTTGCTTCTCTTGAAGAAATATCTGCCTCAACATCAGAACTTGCTCATATAAGTGAGGAACTTAAAATGAGTTTGAAGGGGTTTAAAATTGGATAGGAAATTTTTATTTTTATTAATTTTTCTCTCTTTTTGTTTCAAAAATTCTTTAATTGATAGAATAGTAAGTGATTATTTCCCCCTTACTGAGGGATTTAAATCTAAATTTGTTCATCTTCCAGAAAAAGATACATCATATATTGAAGTCCTGAGAGACACTTTTATTCTCGGTGAAAATTTTAAAAATGTTTTCTTCTTATTCAAAAATGAATTCTTTTTAAAAGAAGGGGGTTTTATAAAAAAATATTTTAAAGAAGTTTATTATTCAGGGGAGAAAGAATATGTTCTTGAAGAAAGGGCAATCCCTTTTATTCCATCAATTTTTATAAATGGTGATTTAATAGTTGATAGTTTAAAAAAGAACTTTTTGATAGAGGGTGATACTTTATTTTATTCAAGAAAAATGAAAATAAAAATCAAAGGTCCTGTTACCTTTAAAATTGAAGATGTAGAGTTTGATAATTCTTTTGAAGTTAAAAGATATTTTGAAGTAGGAATTAAAAAGGGTATGGTATTTATAAAGAAAATTCAAGAAAGTTGTGAAATATATGCACCAGAGAAAGGGTTAATTTTTTATGCTACTCCTTATGATACTTTTAAATATATAGGAGGTAGATGATGTTAAAAAGAACACCTTTTTATGATAAACATATAAAATTAAATGCTAAAATGGTTCCCTTTGCGGGTTTTGAAATGCCTGTCCAATATGAGGGGATAATAAAGGAAACAATTTATGCAAGAGAAAAACTTGTTATATTTGATGTTTCCCATATGGGTGAAATAGAAATAAAGGGCAAGGATGCTCTTAAATTTCTTTCTTATGTTGTTTCAAATGATCCTTCTACTCTTAAAGATTATCAAGTCCAGTATGCAGTTCTTTTAAATGAAAATGGCGGTTCTGTTGATGATCTTTTAATATACAAACTTCCTGATAGATATTTTCTTGTTGTAAATGCTGCAAATACTTTAAAGGATTATAAATTTTTATGTGAAATGTCCAAAAATTTTGATGTGGAAATAAAAAATTTGAGTGATGAGATTGCTCAACTTGCAATACAGGGTCCACTTTCAGAACCTCATTTAGTGAATGTATTAGGAATCGATCTTTCAAATATAAAATTTTATTGGTCAATGGAAACAAAATATAAGGATATACCGATTTTAATTTCAAGAACAGGATATACAGGTGAAGACGGATTTGAAATATATGTAAGAAAAGAATATGCTGATTTTATTTGGAATGAAGTATTTAAAGGAGAGATAAAACCTGCAGGACTTGGTGCAAGAGATACTTTGAGACTTGAAATGGGTTATCCCCTTTATGGTCATGAACTTGATGATGATACTTCTCCAGTTGAAGCAGGTTTAAAAAGATTTGTTAAAGTAAAAGAGAATTTTCTTGGGAAAGAAAGAATAATTAAAGAACTGGAGGAAGGTGTTAAAAAGAAATTGATAGGTTTTTATTCAGAAGAAAAGGGAGTCATAC
>JBDRZF010000016.1:0-10125 GCA_039803805.1 Caldifarciminota bacterium | reverse complement strand
AATTTTAGTGTATAATTTTAATACAAAAATATATAAAATTTCAAATTGTTTTGCTTTTTAAAAATACAAACTTTATAATTAAGTTCTAATGAAAAAGTACAAGTTTTCTGAAATTGAACATACTGCTGATTTTGGAATAAGAGTATGGGCAGAAAATGAAAAAATCTTATTTGAAAAATGTGCTGAAATTTTTGAAAATTTACTTGTAGAAAAAAAGAATTTAAAGGCAAAGGAATTTAAAAAGATTGAAATTGAAGGAGAAAATAAAGAGGAACTTCTTTTAAATCTTTTAAGAGAACTGCTTTTTATTTTTGAAACCGAGAAGTTTGTATTTAAAAAGATTAAAATAGAATTTGAAAATGAAAATAAATTGATTTTAACCGGCAAAGGAGAAATTTTCAATCCGGAAAAGCATAAAAGAAAACTGAATATAAAGGCTATTACTTATCATAATTTTTATATAAAAGAAAAAGATAAAGGGTTTGAAACACAAATTATTTTTGATGTATGAAAATTAGAGAGGCAAAAAAATTGAAAGAAATTATTTTGAAAGAAATTCATAAGGTAATAGTAAATCAAGAAAGAGTTATTGAAGAACTTTTAATAGCCCTTTTTTCTAAAGGGCATGTTCTTGTTATTGGAGTTCCTGGACTTGCAAAAACTTTACTTATAAATACGATTGCAAAAACACTGGGACTCAAATTTTCAAGGATACAATTCACACCTGACCTTATGCCTTCTGATATTACAGGAACAGAAATTTTGCAAGAAGACCCTCTTACAAAAGAAAAAAAATTTAAATTTGTAAAAGGTCCAATCTTTGCAAACATACTACTTGCAGATGAAATAAACAGAACTCCTCCAAAAACGCAATCGGCGTTATTAGAAGCAATGCAGGAATTAAAAGTCACAGTAAATGGAATTGATTATTTTCTTGAAGAGCCATTTTTTGTTTTTGCAACTCAAAATCCAATAGAACAGGAAGGAACATATCCATTACCAGAAGCACAACTTGATAGATTTATGCTTAACACCTATATATATTATCCAGATTATAACAATGAAATTGAAATTGTAAAAAGAACAACAGGATATGAAATTCCTGAACCTCAAAAAGTTTTAGAAAAAGAGGAAATAATTGAAATCCAGAAAGAGGTAAGGGAAATGCCTGTTCCTGAACATGTATTTGAATATGCAATTAAACTTGTAAGGAATACAAGACCTGAAAGCACCGAATTTGAGAAGGTTAAAAAATATGTAGATTATGGTGCGTCTCCAAGGGCATCCCAATTTTTAATTATAGGAGGAAAAGCAAAGGCATTCCTTGAAGGAAAAGATTTTGTTGAAATAAAGGATGTTAAATATATAGCACCAAGTGTTTTGAGGCACAGAATAATATTCAATTTTGCAGCGGAAGCAGAAGAAATAAATAAAGAAGAATTTATAAAAGAAATAATTGAAAATACTGATTGGGAAAAGAAATGAAAGTTTTTATTTTATTTTTACTATCCAAGATAATATTATATGGGAAATATGATGGAATAATTCATCCACCTGCTCAAGAGTATATTCTTTCTTTGATAAATGAGGCTGAAAAAAACAATGCAGAAATTGCAATACTAATGCTTGATACACCCGGTGGGCTTGATGCTTCAATGAGAGAGATAATAAAGAAAATTATGAATGCTGATGTCCCTGTATGTATTTTTGTATATCCACCGGGGGCAAGGGCTGCTTCAGCAGGCGCATTTATAACAATTGCTGCACATATTGCTGCAATGGCACCTGGAACAAATATTGGCGCTGCACACCCTGTTACCATAGGAGAGGTGCAAAAAGATACAGTAATGATGAAAAAGGTGTTGAATGATGCAATTGCCTATATGGAATCAATTGCAAAAAAAAGGAATAGAAATGTTAAAATTGCAAAAGAGTTTGTGGAGAAAAGTATATCAATTTCAGCAGAAGATGCTTTTAATAAAAATGTGATAGATGTAATTGCAAATGATATAAAGGATTTACTATCAAAAATAGATGGTAAAAAAGTTGAAGTTGCTGGAGTTGAAAGAGTTATTGAGACAAAGGATATAGAATTAAGAGAATATAAGATGGGATTAAGAACCAAAATACTGTCGGTAATTTCAAATCCTACAATTGCTTATATTTTACTTATTTTGGGATTTTATGGGCTTTTCTTTGAAATCACACATCCTGGAGCCATATTTCCGGGAGTTGCAGGTGCAATATGTCTTATACTTGCTCTATATGCTCTACAAACGCTTCCTGTTAATTATGCAGGTGTTCTTTTAATACTTCTTTCAATGATTTTATTTTTACTTGAAGTAAAAGTGCAGTCTCATGGAGCACTTGGACTAGGTGGAGTTATTTCCCTTGTTCTTGGTTCTTTGCTTTTATTTTCAAGAGACGTCCCCTATTTGAGGATATCTTTGTGGGCAATTGCAGGGGTTACACTTGTAACTGCTATTTTCTTCATAATAGTGATTACAAAAGTTATACAGGTCCATAAGAGAAAACCTGTTACTGGAAAGGAAGGAATTATTGGAAAAACAGGAATAGCAAGAAGTGATATAAATAAAAAAGGAGGGGTTGTATTCATTCACGGAGAGATATGGCAGGCAATAAGTGAAGAAAAGATAAAAAAAGGTGAGGAAATAGAAGTGATAGGTATGGAAGGGCTTAAATTGAAAGTTAAAAAATTTAAAGGAGGTAAAGAATGATAACTTTTTGGGCAGTTATAATTGTACTTGTAGTACTTATACTTCTTTCGGCAATAAAAGTGCTTCCTGAATATGAAAGGGCGGTTGTATTCAGGCTTGGAAGGTTTCATGGAGTTAAAGGTCCGGGGCTTTTTTTAATAATTCCAATTGTTGATAGAATTGTAAGGGTTTCATTAAGAACAGTTGTAATGGATGTTCCCCCACAGGATGTTATAACAAGAGACAATGTTTCTGTAAAAGTGAATGCAGTGGTATATTTCAGGGTTGTTGATCCTCAGAAAGCGATAATAGAGGTAGAAGATTATCTTTATGCAACTTCACAAATTGCTCAAACAACATTAAGAAGTATACTTGGTGAGGCGGAACTTGACGAACTTTTGGCACAGAGAGAAAAAATAAATCAAAGATTACAGCAGATAATTGATGAACATACTGACCCGTGGGGTGTAAAAGTTTCTGCAGTTGAAGTAAAACATGTAGATTTACCTGAGGAAATGAGAAGAGCAATGGCAAGACAGGCTGAAGCAGAGAGAGAAAGAAGAGCAAAGATAATTTCCGCTGAAGGTGAATATCAGGCTGCCAAAAAACTTTATGAGGCTGCAAAAATAATTTCTGAACAACCTGTAGCAGTCCAATTAAGATTTTTACAAACTCTTACAGAAATAGCCGCTGAAAAAGCAACAACAACAATTTTACCGATACCAATAGATCTTTTAAGCCCTTTTATTAAGAAATAAAAGCATTTCACAAGAAAATAAAATTATCATTAATCTCAATAGGAGTTGCTTTTTTTGTATTTTTTTTAAAACTTTTTTCCTATTTTTTAACAAATTCAATTGCTTTGCTCACGGATTCTGTTGAAACAATAAATAATATAATTGCATCAGGAATTCTCTTTTTCTCCATAAAAAAATCTTTAAAACCTCCTGATGAAGAACATCCATACGGACATCAAAAAATGGAGTATATCTCTTCTTTGTTTGAAGGACTTCTAATCTTTTTAATGGGTTTTTCACTTATTTATATCTCTTTTAAAAGATTTTTTATACCTTTTGAACTTAAAAGATTAGATGCAGGAATAATGATTTCAGGGATTACAGGAATCATAAATTTTTTAACGAGTGTATATCTTTACAAAAAAGCAAAAGAAATTCATTCAATAGCAATAAAAACAGATGCAAAACATCTTTTCTCCGATAGTATAACTACATTCTGTGTTATACTTGGTCTTTCCATTGTTTTAATTACAAATAAAAAAATTATTGATCCTACAATAGGTATAATATTTTCAGGATATATAATTTTTCTTGGAGCAAAATCAATAATAGAAACAGCAGATGAGATACTGGATAAAAGAATTGAGGAAGAAGATATCATTAAAATAAAAAAAGTGTTATTTACGTATTCCTCTGAGTTTATAGAGTTTCATGAACTCAGAACAAGAAAATCAGGGGATAAAAAATTTGTTGACCTCCACCTTGTTTTCCCACCAGAAAAAAATTTAAAAGAGGTACATAAAATATGTGACGAAATTGAAAAAAAATTAAAAGAGAAAATAAAAAATATTGATATAATAATACATCCTGAACCTTATGAAAAATAAAAATTGATTGACAATTTTTTGTTTTTAAAAATATAATTTAAAGTTTAAAAATGGAAAGAAAGGTGTTCTGGATAGAAGTTTTTCCATGGATAATAATATTTGGGATTAGCATATTGTTCTACAAAGTTTTAGAGTATGTACACTTCAATTTCTTCGCTTTTATTATATTCACATTAATCTTCTTTTTTGCGAGGCTCGTAAGAGTATCTTTAAAAAGATTTTCCATACTTACAATAACTCCAATTTTTGCATTTTTGTTTCCATTATACATAGGGGGATTTACGACAGGAATTTCAAATCTTATAGGAGTATTTTTAGGCGAAAAAATATGGAGAAAGATAAATATACAAGATGCTTTAAGAAATTCTTTTACTTATGCGAGTGCAATCCTTGTTTTTAGTCTGCTTTTGCCACCAAAAGGGAATCCATCTTTTTATCAGGTTTTAATCTTTTATCTTTTATTTTCTCTTATATTCCCATACTTTTTCTATCTTCCTAAATTTTTTAGACTCAAATTAAAATTTAAGGATATTTTTTATATGGCGGTATGGGAACACATCTTTGCACTTACATTCAATGGATGGGCTTATACATTTTATAGAATTTCAGTTTCAAAAATAAATATGGAAAACATCTTATTTCTTATCTTTATATTTTTATCAGGAATATTAATTTTTCATTTAATAAAAATGGCAATTCAACTTGACAGAGTAAATTTTGAAAGGAAAATTTTAAAAATATTTAGAGAAAAACTTTCCTTTGAAGATTCTATGAAAGAAATTGAGAAAATTTTAAAAGAAAATTTTGATATAAAAGGATTAAACATAGCACTTTATGAAAATAAAGATGAAGTTAAAATAATATATTCTACCTATCATCCTGGGGCTTTAAAAAATCCTATTGTGGTTAAAAGGCCCAAGGGAATTGTATGGAAAGTGATTGATTCAAAAAAATCTGTTTATGTACCAAATGTTTTAAAAGAAAAAAATTATCTGCCTATTTCACAAGAAACAAAAAGTGAACTTATGTTTCCGCTTATTTATGATGAAAAATTCCTTGGTGTTTTTGATATTGAAAGTGATAAGATTGATAATTTTTATGAGGATGATATTAAAAGGTTGGAAGGAATTGTAACCTCTTTATCTTCCCAAGTTGAAATTTTATTAAATATAAATAATTTAAGAGAGATTTCCTTTTCTCTTGATAAAGATTCAGAAAATCTTGCTTCCATTACTCAAGAATTTACAGCAAGTATTACAGAAATAACTGAAAAAATAACAAGAGCAAATCAAAATCTTGAAAGTGCGAAAAATATTCTTCAAAAAAATTTTGAAATTCTTGAAAACATAGGGAAAACCATGGAAAAGATGGGAGATGATTCAGAAAAATTAATATCTTCTTTTGAGGAATTGGAAAATAGAACTTTGGCTATCCATGAGTCTTATTTGGTTTTAAGAAAATTAGAACAAAACTTTTTAAAGGAGTATAACGAATTAAAGGAGGAGTTTGAAAAATTTTTAGATTCATATACTAAAATACAAGAATTTATTGAATTCATTGTTGATTACACAACAAAAACAAGATTACTTTCTTTAAATGCAGCAATTGAGGCAGCAAGATTTGAAGAAAAAGGCAGTGGATTTGGAATAATCGCTGAAGAAATTAGCAAACTTGCAGAAACTGGAGAGAATTTAACAAAAAAAATTCAGGAGGAATTTACAAAAGGTGAGGAAACAATTTTAAAAATTAGAAAAGGTTTTTTGGGATATGAAGAGATTGAAAAAGAGAGGAATAAAAGAATGGAAGAAATAAATCTATATATGCAAGAAACTCAAAGAAACATTAAAGAATATTCAGAAAAGATTAAAAAGTTTCCAAAATTTATGAAAGAAGATATTCACAAACTTCAGGACATAATAATAAAAATGGGTGAAGTTTTAACCCTCTATGATGAGAACTTTAAAAAATTTGAAGAAATAGGCGCTCTTGCAGAGGAATTATCAGCAAGTTCAGAAGAAATAGCTGCAAAGGCTCAAGAACTTAATTTAATTAGTACAAAACTTTCTGAACTTGTAAAAATTTTTGAGTGATATGATTTATGTATTTATTTTATATTTAATTTTACTTTTCTTTCTGGGACTTATAACCTTAAGGTTTACAAAGACCCTTGAGGATTTTGTTCTTGGTGGAAGAAAACTTGGCTCATGGATAATTGCTCTCTCTGAAAAGGCAACAGATTTCTCTGCATGGCTTTTAATAGGTCTTCCAGGGCAGGCATTCAAAATGGGATTAGGAGCAATCTGGGCAGGAATAGGATGTTTTATTGGCTCGCTATTTAACTGGGTTATAATAGCAACTCCTCTAAGGAAACTTTCAGAAAAATATAATGCTTTGACATTGCCAGATTATTTTGAATCAAGATTTAATGATAAAACAAGAATTTTGAGAATTACTTCTTTTGTTCTTATAATTGTATTTTTCACATTTTATATATCAGCACAGATTTTAGGAAGTGGAAAAGTTATCGCTTCTGCATTTGGTGTTCCTCCTGTTTATGGGATGCTTGTTGGAATTGGAATGATTACATTTTATACAATGTTAGGAGGTTTCTTTGCAGTAGCAATTACCGACTTTATTCAAGCAATCCTTATGCTTTCTGCACTCTTAATCTTACCAATTATGGCAATATTAAATCTTGGTGGTTTTGAAAAATTTATTGAAAATTCAAAAAGTATAAAAGAATTTACCTTTTCCCTTTCAGGAGGTGAAGCAGGTATTGCAATGGTTCTTGGAGTGATAATAGGAGGTCTTGCAATTGGGCTTGGATATCCAGGTCAACCTCATATTCTTGCAAGATATATGGCAATAAAATCGGAAAAGGAAATTAAAAAGGCAGCAACTATTGCAATGACATGGACATTCTTTGCATTAACTGGTGCAATATTTACTGGAATTGCCGGGATTCCAATTTTAACAGGGAAAATAGAAGATCCTGAACATATAACTTCAATGCTTGCAAAAACCCTTTTAAATCCATATATTGCAGGAATTATTATTGCAGGTGCAATCTCTGCAATAATGTCTACTGCTGATTCTCAGCTTTTAGTTGTAACTTCTTCTTTTATTGAAGATATTTATAAAAAAATGATAAATC
Organism: Caldifarciminota bacterium; assembly: GCA_039803805.1. GTDB lineage: Bacteria > Hydrothermota > Hydrothermia > Hydrothermales > Hydrothermaceae > JBDRZD01. The sequence continues at coordinate 2,630 of JBDRZF010000016.1, read as the reverse complement.
CAGAGGAAAGTCAAAAAAGACTTGTTTTATATTCAAGAATATTAACATTTGTTATAGGACTTATTGCTTTCCTTTTAGCATTAAAAGCACAAAATCTTGTTTACTGGCTTGTTCTTTATGCGTGGGGAGGACTTGCAGCATCCTTTGGCCCTTCAATAATACTTTCAATATTATGGAAAAGAACAACAAAATGGGGAATATTTGCTGGAATGATAACAGGTGCTGTTACTATAATTTTATGGTATAATATTCCATTTTTAAAGAACTTGATTTATGAACTTGTCCCGGGCTTTTTCTTTTCATTTTTTGCTATAATAATTGTTTCACTTTTAACAAAGGAGGAAAAAAATGGAATGTAAAAAAGAGAAAAATTTGAAAGAATGCACTTGTAGTTATGAACCTTGCTCTCGGAAGGGAATGTGTTGCGAATGTTTAAAATACCATTTATCACATAACGAACTTCCGGGCTGTGTTTTCCCACCTGAGATTGAAAAGACTTATGATAGAAGTATCAAAAATTTTGTGAAATATTATGCAAAGAAGTATAAAATATGAAGGAAAGAAGTTTACTTGTCATAAAGCCAGACGCTGTTAAAAAAAAGAAAATCGGGAAAATAATAGAAATTCTTGAAGAAAATGGGTTTGAAATAAAAGATATAAAAATGAAAAGATTGAAAAAAGAGGAGGCTGAAAAATTTTATATGCCTCACAAGGGAAAAGATTTTTTTAATAAACTCATAGATTTTATAACATCAGGAGAAGTTGTCGGAATAGTTGTGGAAAAAGAAAATGCAATAGAAAAATTGAGAGAATTAGTTGGAGAAACCGACCCCAAAAAGGCAAGGTGTGGAACAATTAGATATATGTTTGGTGAGAATATCACAGAAAACGCAGTTCATGCTGCTGACTCTTTAGAATCTTTTAAGCGTGAAGTATCCATCTTTTTCTGAACTTTATGCATTTTTAATTTTAAAAGATCTTAAAGAATTAGAAGGAGAAAAAATATTAAAAGTTTTAAAAGAAGGAGAAAATTTTTATTTAATTTTTAAGAGCAAAATTTTAAAGATAAATTTATCAAATAATTTTTATAGAATTTCAGTTTTACTATTTAAAGAAATAGGTGGTAAAAAGGCAGTTTTTTCAAATCTTTTAGAAAATTTTAAAATAGAAAAGGTAGAAAATAAAAAAGGAGAAAGAATTTTTATATTTAATCTCTTGGGTATTTCTCCTTTATATGAACCAATTAAAAGAAAATTCATAATTGAACTATTAGGTAGATTCAAAAATTTGATAATAACCGATGAGAATTATAATGTTATTTATGATTTAAAGGATAAATGGAAGAATAAAAAATATTTATTTCCAAAAGAGAAAATGAACTTATTTGATATAGAAAATAGTGAATGGGAAGATTATGTGAAAAAATACTTTAATGAGTATTTTGAAATTTTTGGAGAAAAATTGAAAATTTTGTTAAAAGATCTAAACCCTCTAAATGTTAAAATATTTTATCTTTTATATAAAGATGGAAAACCATTAATTTTGTCTCCCTGGGAAATAAAAGGAGAAACAGAAAATTTTGAAAATTTTTCAGAAGGGATTGAAAAACTTTTTAATTTTTATAAAGAAGAAAAAGAAGAAGAAAAAAGGGAGATGGATAAGGGAATAATCAAAAAGATTGAATTTCTTGAAAAGAAAATTTTAAAGGAAGGGGATTATGAAAAATATAAAAAAATGGGTGAATTGTGTATTTTGTATAAGAGTGAACTTGAAAATAAAGAAGGGAAATTTAAATTAAAGGATCCCGAAAAAAATGAAGAATATGAAGTTGAAATTAAAAGAGATCCTTTAAAAGCGGCTCAAAGATATTTTGAGATTTATAAAAATAAGAAAGAAAAAATAGAAAAAATTTTAAAAAAAATTGAAGAGTTGAAAAAAATAAAAGAGAAAGAGGAAAGTAAAAAAGAGAAAAAATTTATGGAATTCATTTCTCCCTCTGGATTTAAAATTTATGTTGCAAGAAATAAAGAAGAGGCGAATGAATTAACATTCCATTTTGCAAAACCATGGGATTATTTTTTGCATGTAAAAGATTATAGAGGGCCACATGTAATATTGAAGAGAAATAAAAATCAACTAGTTCCTGATAAAGATTTATTTTATGCTGCAAAGATTGCAGCAGAATTTTCAAAAAGGAAAGGTAAAATTGAAGTAATTTATACAAATAGAGAAAACGTGAAACCTTTAAAAGGTGAAAAAGGAAAGGTTAAAATTTTGTCTTATAAAAGTTTATGGATAAATATTTGATTATTCTATAACTTTAAAGACTTTATCATGAGGACGAACACGTTCCCTTACTTTTATCCCTACTTTATCACCTTTTTTGGCAACTTCAACAGGTTTATGCTCTATTTGCATTGACTCAATAGTTTGAATAAAATCAGTTGTTGCTCCTTTAAAGTGTAATTTATCACCAATTTTTATTTCTCCTTCGGTAATTTCAATTGCTACAACTCCTATTTTTGCATAATAATCCAATACCTTTCCTACTTCTTTTTCTTCCATAAAACCTCCTTTTTATTTTATAATTATAAACTATATGATACCTAAAATTAAATTGTCCAACACAA
>JBDRZF010000015.1:0-10184 GCA_039803805.1 Caldifarciminota bacterium | reverse complement strand
CAACTCATACTTATCTACACTTTCAAAATCTATGTGCAACTTCATTAACGTTTCACCCCAGTTTGCCCACTTCCAGAAGTCTTTGTAAAAAGGTATACGGGGAAATTCCCATTTTAGATTCAGTTCGTACTTTTTTCTGTAATTTGGATTGTGTAGGACTGCGTAGATGTAGTGGAAGATGTCTTGTTTAGTAATAGGTGTCTGGTGTTTGGGGGTAGGGGTCTGGGTACTGGGTACAGCTGTTGTATCCTGAAACCTGTTCTGAAATTGTTCCAAAGCCCAATCGGTGATGTTGTCTTGCCGGTTACCATCAGAGCCGTAAATATATAGAGGAAAGCATTTTGTATCTCCAATAAAGTGTAGATCGCAAATTGACCCGCAAGCCAAAGCCTGGAACAGTTTATTGGAGGTAATTACAGAGAGGTTGATAACTTTATTATAAGATTTTAAATCAAATTGTATTTGATTTTTTAAAAAAACTCAAAAAGAATTATAAAATAATAATTGTTTTTTCAAGCAATTTGTATGAAGCAGGATATAGGTTTGCAAAAGAAAGAAATATAAAACTTGTGAATAAGCATTTTGGCATTCCCTTTAATCCCTATTTAGAAAATATAAACAAATTTATGGTAAAATGTAAATATTACAATTTTTTGAATTGTTTTAAAAAAAAGGCTGATTATTATATTATAGAGGATGATGGTTCAGGCCCTGAAAAATTGATTTCTCTTTTTAAAATTCCTTCTAACAGAGTTTTAATAAATCCTCAACCAAAACCAGATGAAATAATTTTTGAACCTATTTATAAAAAAGAAGATTTTATAAATATTGGTTTTTGTGGAAGATTTGAAAGGGATAGAGGTTTTGATTATTTTTTGAAAATATGTGAAGGTATAAAAGATATTGATGGAATTCATTTAATAGTCGCAGGAAAAGGAAGCGGAATTAAAAAATTAGAGAAGTTAAAGGAGAAAATGAAAGAAAAATTAAATTATATAGGTTCTCTTCCTTATTTAAAAATGAATAAATTTTATTCATCAATAGATATTCTAATAAATACAACTCCTCATGCAAATATCACAAGACCAGTTGTTGAAGCCTTTTCTTATGGTAAGCCTGTTATTTCCTTTGATGTTACACCTTATACTATTATAAAAAATAAAGAAAATGGTTTTTTGATAAAACCTTATAATATTAATGAATTTATAAATTGTATAGGGTATATTGTTCAGAATAAAGAAATATTAAAAATACTTTCTAAAAATGCCTTTGAGACTTCTTTAAAGATTCCAAAATTTTCTGAAAACATAAAAAGAGAAGTTGAATTTTATAAAAATATTTTATTATAATTTTTAAAAATGGAAATAATACTTAAAGAAATAGAAGAAATGACTTCAAGTATAAAAAGGGAAGAGTTTCTTTTTTCCAACTATATATGGTATAAAACTCTTAAAGAAGGAATTAAAGATTTTAGAATTGGTTTTATAAAAATTAAAGATATTATTATGCCCTTTGGATATAAAAAAATGGGAATTTTTTATTCTATTTATTTTTCTCCTTATACTACACCATATATTTTTAAACAGGAATTAGATTTTGATTTTATTTTAAAAAAATTAAAATTTGTTGTTTTTATTGAAATTGTTGATTTTTGTAAAAAGTTGAAGGAGAATAAAAATTTAATAAAAATAAAGAATTTTTACTATAATATAAATTTAAAAAAGGAGATTTCAGAAATTGAGAAGAATTATAAAAAATCTTTAAGAGAACAAATAAGACAAGCAAAGAGAAAAGGGGTTTATTTTAGAAAAATGAGGGAAGAAGACCTTTTAGATTTTTATAAAATATATGAAAAACTTATGAAATTTAAATATAAAAAAAAGCCTTCTCTCCCTTTTTCCTTTATTTCAAGCATATATAAAAATCTATTTCCTGAATGGGCGGATGGATTTATCGCAGAGATAGATGGAAAAATTAAAAGTGCAGTTATATGTTTGCACCCTTATAAAAATTTTTCCCTTGCATTTATTCAGGGAACAGACCCAGATTATTATTCTTATCGCCCATCCTCTTTTATATTCAGTGAAATTATAAGATATTATAAAGAAAAAAATTTTGAAAAGTTTTCCTTTGGTTTAACTCCACCAGAAAGTTCTGGAACTCTATTTTTCAAAGAAAGCTTTGGATGTGAAAAAGAAGAAGTTTATATTTATAGGTTTATAAGTCCCTTTTATAAAATATATGAGAAAATCAGGAATTTGAAATTTTAAGCCAATTTATAAATTTTTCAAATGCTTTTTTTGATAAAAGTGTTTCTTGAGCAAACTCATAGCCTTCTTTAAAGTCATTAACTTTATTCATTATATAAAGGGCTGCACTTACATTTGCAAGAACAATCTTAACTGGTGGCGAATCAATTGGTATTTTGCATTCAAGAATATCAAGCATCATTTTTAGTGCATTCATTTTCCCTTTAACTTTTATGCTTTCAATATTTTTTTCTCTTTTAATTCCAAAATCTTCAGGATAAATTTCAATTTCCTTTAATTTTTCATTTTCAATTAAAATTCCGTAAGTTTTATCAAATATTGATATTTCATCAAGACCTTCATTGCTCATTAAAACAAGTCCCTTTTTAATACCCATTTTTTTAATTGCCTCGCCTACAGGCTTTAATATTCTTTTTTCATTAACCCCCATAAGTCTATGTGTTATGTTAACAGGATTTGCAAGTGCACCAATTATATTAAAAGTTGTAATAACACCAAGTTGTGCCCTTATTTTTGCAATTCTTCTCGCCATTGGATGATATAAAGGAGCATATAAAAATCCTATTCCTTCTTCCTCAATGGACTTTTTAACTATTTCAAATGGTGTATTTAAATTATAACCTGCCTTTGAAAGCAAATCTGCACTTCCACATGTGCTCGTCATTTTCTTACTTGAATGTTTTGCTACACAAACCCCACATGCTGATAAAATAAAGGATGCTATTGTGCTTATATTAATTGTATTTGAATAATCTCCTCCCGTTCCACATATGTCAATTATTTCTTTATGATTTTTTATTTCCAATTTTTTTGAATAATCTTTCATACATTTTGATAGCGCAAAGATTTCTTCACTGGTCTCTCCCTTCATCCTTAAAGCAATTAAAAATCCCGCAATCTGTGAAGATGGAGAATTTTTTGTTAAGAATTTTTCAAAAACTTTGTAACACTCATCATAACTTAAATCTTCATAGTTTAAAATCTTTTTTAATACTTTTTGAATTTGCAAGTTAAAATTATTATTTTTCCATTAAAATATCTTTCAATTCCTCCTTTTCATATCCTTTTGGAATCTCTATTAAGGAAGATGGTATTTCTCCTTTATTTATTGAAATTGCCTGGGTTCTATAAATTTCTTTTCCTTCCTCATTATATAAAATTGATTTTAAAACAAAACCTTCCTCAATTTTACTAATCATATTTGAGAATCCATATTCATCTTTTATCTTTTCAAACTTTTTACTTATTCTTTCGGCATCTTCTTTCCTTATCTCCGATGGAACAAATTTTAAATCGGGTGAAATGTAACTTTCTGTTCTTGTTTTCATAGAAAACATTGTCCCTTTTGTTTCTGTTTCAATTTCATAGACTTCGGTATTATATCCGAGTATTTTTTCCTTTTTATCAAGTTTTCTTATATTTATATTTACCTCTGGTTTTATCATCTTTTCCATTATTTCCCTATATTCAGGTGGTATTTCTTTCATGCGTTCTTCTATTTCCCCTTTAACATCTCTTTCCATTTTTTCGTAAAAGGAAATGTATTCGTCTAATTTCCCTTCAAAATAAGATTTTTCATCATGATCAATTATCCTTATTATTTCTTTAGTGAAGTCAAAAATAAATACTTCTTTTTTCTTTTCCGATACTATCATTCCTTTTGAGATATAAACCTTCATTGTTTCTGGTTTTTCATCTTTTGCTTTCTCTTCAAACTTTATAATCCATCCTCCATGAAGTATCCCTGTAATAGTATATATTAGTAAAAATTTTTTCATAAGACCTCCTTTTAAAAATCTCAACCTATTTGACAATATTTTTATTTTATATTATACTTAAAAACTCAATTTTAACTCAATTAAGGAGAAAAATGTTAGAAGAAAGAGAGGAAAAGGTATTTCCAATTGAAAATATAGTTACAATAAAAAGGGTTGTAAAAGTTGTCGCGGGTGGAAGAAAATTCAGGTTCTCTGCATGGGTTGTTGTAGGTGATGGAAATGGAAATGTTGGGATAGGTCATGGAAAGGCTGCTGAAACACCTGATGCTATTGAAAAGGCTTTAAAAAGGGCAAGGAAAAATATTAAAAAAGTAATTGTTATAAATAAAACAATTCCTCATCCTGTAATTGGAAAATGTGGTGCTTCAAAAGTTCTTTTAAAACCTGCTGCACCTGGTTCAGGACTTATAGCCTGCCAGCCTGTAAGAAGTGTATTAGAGGCTGCAGGTTATGAAAATGTTTTAACAAAATCTCTTGGTTCAAACAATGCGGTAAATTTAATGAAGGCAACTATGGATGCTTTACTCAAACTTAAAGATCCTTACGAAGTTGCAAGAATTAGAGGTAAACCATTATCTCAGATTGTGAGGAGGTTTATGTATGAAAGAGGAAGGGAAGAATTATATCAGAATAAAACAAGTAAAGAGCAGAATTGGGGCGAATTGGAGGGCTAAAAGAACCCTTGACGCTCTTGGTCTTAAAAAAATAGGAGATGTTGTTATTCATAAGAATTTGCCTCAAATAAGAGGAATGATTGAAAGAGTTAAACATCTTGTGGAGGTAGAATATGTTGACTCTATCTAATTTAAGGCCGAATCCAGGAGCGAAAAAGAGAAAAAAAAGGGTTGGAAGAGGTATTGGCTCAGGTCATGGAAAAACATCTGGTAGGGGAACAAAAGGGGCAGGGGCAAGAAGTGGAAAAGAAAAAGGGCCTTGGTTTGAGGGAGGGCAAACTCCTTTATATAGGAGATTACCCAAAAGAGGATTTACAAATCCGTTTAGAAAAGAATATGCAATTGTGAATATTGAGGTTCTTGATAAAAAATTTAATGAAAATGAAGAAGTGAATCCTGAGATTTTAAGAGCAAAGGGGATTGTTAAAAGAAAATTACCTATTAAAGTCCTTGGGAAAGGAGAAATAAATAAACCGCTTATTTTAAAAGTTCATGCAATTTCTTCTTCTGCAAAAGAAAAAATTGAAAAAGCCGGGGGGAAGGTAGAAATAATTGAAGAAAAATGAGTGCAATAGAAAAAATTGGTAATGTGTTTAGAATAAAAGATTTAAGAGATAAGATTTTATTCACAATTCTTATGATTTTAATTTACAGAATTGGAACACATATTCCAATTCCTGGTATTGATGGAAAAGCACTTGGTGAGCTTTTTACAAGACAATTAAGAGGAAGTTTCCTTGGTTTATATGACCTTTTTGTAGGAGGTGCACTTTCAAGAGCATCTGTTCTTGGAACAGGTGTAATGCCTTATATTTCTGCATCAATAATATTTCAATTGCTTGTTACAGTCATTCCATACCTTGAAAAATTACAAAAGGAAGGTGAAGCAGGAAGAAGAAAGATAACTCAATACACAAGATATGCAACTGTTCTTGTTGCTGCAATTCAATCATTTGGTGTTGCAACACTTTTGACAAGATTTACATCACCTTCTGGTTTTCCCATTGTTCCTCATCCTGGTCCTGGTTTTATGTTTACAACAGTTTTAACACTTACTGCTGGTGCAATATTTGCAATGTGGCTTGGAGAACAGATAACAGAAAGGGGGATAGGAAATGGTGTTTCACTTTTAATATTTGTTGGAACCCTTGATACAGTCCCCCAAGAAATTGCGAGCACAATAGAACTTATAAGAACAGGTGCACTTTCAATTCCCATGGCAATACTCGTTGCTGTCATTATGTTTTTAGTTACTGCATCCGTAGTATTTATGACAATAGCAGCAAGAAAGATACCAGTTCAATATGCAAGAAGAATAATCGGAAGAAGAATATATGGTGGACAGACAACTCATATTCCTTTAAGAGTAATAACAGCAGGAGTTATACCAATTATATTTGCCCAGAGTATTATGATATTTCCAAATACAGTTGCATCTTTCTTTCCGGGGTTTAGATGGGCTGAAACCTTTAATCAATGGTTTATTCCAGGACACCCCTTTTATGATATTCCCTATGCACTTTTAATAATATTTTTTACTTATTATTATACGGCAATAATTTTAAATCCAAAAGATTTGGCAGAGAATTTGCAAAGATATGGTGGATTTATTCCAGGTATAAGACCCGGTGAAAAGACTTCAGAATACATTGACAAGGTTTTAAAAAGGATAACATTTCCTGGGAGTTTATATCTTGCTTTTGTTGCAATTTTTCCATTTTATCTTATAAAATGGTCGCATGTTCCATTTTATTTTGGTGGTACAAGGCTTTTAATAATAGTGGGAGTTGCCTTAGATACACTTCAGCAGATTGAATCTTTCCTTTTAATGAGGCAGTTTGAAGGACTTCTTAAAAAGGGAAGAATTTATGGTAGAAGAAGGTAAGGGATTTGTATTCATAGGACCACCGGGAAGTGGAAAAGGAACACAGGCAAGAAAACTTGCAGAATTTTTAAATTATTCTTTTATCTCGACAGGTGATATATTAAGAGAAGAAGTAAAAAAAAATACAAAAATTGGGAAGTTTGCAAAAGAATATATGGAAAAGGGGCTTCTTGTTCCGGATGACCTCATGCTTAAAATAATAAAAAAAAATTTGAAAAAGGGGATAAGGTTTATTCTTGATGGTTTTCCAAGAACAATTGAGCAAGCAAAAGGTTTAGATGAAATTTTGAAAAAAAAATCTTTAAAGATTGAAAAAGTTTTTTATTTAAATGTGGATGAAGATGAGATAATAAAGAGACTTTCTTCAAGAAGAGTATGTCCTTTATGTAAGAGAATATATAATCTTTTAATAGAAAAACCAAAAAATAACGAAATTTGTGATGTTTGCAATGTTAAACTTATTATAAGAGATGATGATAAAGAAGATGTGATAAAAAAAAGGATTGAGGTTTATAAAAAGGACACAGAAAAATTGATTGAATACTACAAGAATAAAATTATAGAAATAGATGGAAAAGGAAGACCAGAAGAGATTTTTGATAGGATAAAGAATTTTCTATGATAATAATAAAGAAAAAAAACGAAATTGAAAAGATAAGAGAAGCATGTAAAATTGTGGCGGATTGTCTTTTGAATATAGAAAGATATATTAAACCAGGAATAACGAAATTTGAAATAAACAGATTGATTGAAAATTGGATAAGGAAATATAAGGCTGAACCTGCATTTTTGGGATATAAAGGATTTCCTGCTGCATCCTGTATTTCTATTGATGAAGAGGTTGTTCATGGAATACCAAATGGAAGACCTTTGAAAAGTGGTGAAATTGTATCAATAGATATTGGTGTAAGAAAGGATGGATATTATGGAGATGGAGCAAGAAGTTATGGAGTTGATATTCTTCCAAAGGATAAAGAGAGGCTTATTAAAGTGACAGAAGAGGCTCTTTATAAAGGCATAAAAGAAGCAAAAATAGGTAACAGGGTAGGTGATATATCTTATGCAATACAAACGCATGTTGAGTACAATGGTTTTTCAGTGATAAAAGAACTTTCAGGTCATGGGATAGGTAGTGAACTTCATGAGGAGCCTGCTATTCCAAATTTTGGTAAAAAGGGTAGAGGAGTTCCCCTTAAAAAAGGTATGGTTATAGCAATAGAACCAATGGTAAGTATGGGTTCAGGAAAAATTAAAATTTCAAACGATGGCTGGACAGTAGTAACTGTTGATTCTGCTCCTGCTGCTCATTTTGAACATACTGTTTTGGTTGATGAAGAACCAATAATTTTAACAGAGGTTTAGATGGCAAAAAAAGATGTAATAAGGCTTGAAGGAACTGTTATTGAGAAATTGCCAAATACAATGTTTAGAGTTAAACTTGATCAAGGTCCTGTTGTTCTTGCCCATCTTTCAGGAAAACTCAGATTAAACTTTATAAGAATAGAAGTGGGAGATAGAGTAGTTATGGAACTTTCTCCTTATGATTTAACAAGGGGAAGGATAATTTACAGAAAATAAATGAGAGAATTCCTTTTATACCTTCCAGGTGTTCTTTATGCTATGACAATTCATGAATTTTTTCATGGTTTTACTGCACTCAAACTCGGTGATCCAACTGCAAAATATTCAGGAAGGCTAAGTTTGAACCCTTTAAAACATATTGACCCTTTTGGTTTTGTTGCTCTTTTAATTGCTCATATAGGATGGGCAAAGCCTGTCCCTGTAAATCCTTACTATTTTAAAAATCCAAGAAAAGATATGGGGATTGTTGCAATTTCAGGTCCTTTATCAAATATAATTTCTGGTATCTTATTTGGGATTTTAGCAAAATTTTTTTATCCTTTTTTTTATTCAAATATTTTTTTGAAAATTCTTTTTTATCTTTTTTTATATACTGCTTTTTTAAATTTATTTTTTGCTTTCTTCAATCTAATTCCTCTTTTTCCTCTTGATGGTTCTCATATTCTTGAAGCAATTTTACCATATGAGTATTATTTAAAATATAGAGAAATTGAGAGATTTTCTCCTTTTATATTACTCGGAGTAATTTTCATTTCTTATGCAATTCCAGGTTTAAACATATTCTATCCAATTGTTTTTTTGCCCTCAAAAATTATAATGAGTTTTATTTTCAAAGAATCTCAATTTTTATTTTAAATTGAAAGAAAAAATAGAAAAAATAGTTAATATTCTTGAAAAAGAGTATGAAAAATGGGATGTACCTATAAAAAAATTGAAAAAACTCCCAAATAAAAATAAATTCCATATTTTAATTGGAGCAATTCTTTCAACAAGAACAAAGGATGAAATTACATCAAGGGTTTTAAAAGAGATAATAAAAAGAATTAAAAATCCTTCTGATTTTATGAATATGAAAATTAAAGAAATAGAGAAAATGATTTATCCAGTTGGATTTTATAAAGTTAAAGCAAAGAATATTAAAAAAATTTCAGAAATAATTGTTAAAAAATATGATGGTAATGTTCCTGATAATTTTAATGAACTTATAAAATTACCTGGTGTAGGAAGAAAGGTTGCAAACATTGTTTTATCAGAAGGTTTTAATAAAAATGTTATTGCTGTTGACACACATGTTGCAAGGATTTCAAGAAGAATAGGGATTGTAAAAGAAGAAAAGATTCAGGAAAAACTTGAAAAGGTAGTTCCAGAAAATTTAAAAAAGAAAATAAATTTCTTATTTGTTGCTCTTGGTCAGAAAATATGTTTGCCAAGAAGTCCAAAATGTGATATATGTCCAATTCAGGAATATTGTGAAAAAAACATATGAAAAAAGTTGTTTTTATATGCCTTGCAAATTCTGCAAGAAGCCAGATGGCAGAAGGTTTTATGAAGAAAAAAATTCTTGAAAAAAAATTAGATGTTGAGGTAAAAAGTGCAGGAATTTCTCCTTCCTTCTTTGTTCATCCCTTAGCAATAGAAGTTATGAAAGAAAAAGGCATTGATATTTCAAAAAATATACCTAAAAGTATAGAAGAATTGAGCATTTCTGACTTTGATTATATTATAAATATGGTTGAGGGAATTAATTTTGGTAAGAATATGATTTACTGGGAAATAGAAGACCCTGCTGGAAAGGATATTGAATTTTTCAGAAAAATAAGAGATAAGATAGAGGAAAAGGTTGATTATCTTATTTCAAGAATAATAATTGAAGAAAAGATAAAAACTCCCTTTTTAACTGTAGATGGGATTGTTGAAGTTTACGAGAATAAAAAATTTAAAGGAATTGTTTTAATTGAAAGAAAAAACCCCCCTTATGGTTTTGCTCTTCCAGGTGGATTTGTGAATTATGGAGAAAGACCAGAAGAAGCAGTTTTAAGGGAAATAGAAGAAGAGATTGGTTTAAAGGCAAATATTAAAAGTTTCTTAAATTTTTATGGAAGCCCGGAAAGGGATCCCAGAATTCACACAGTATCCCTTGTTTTTATTTTAGAAGCAGAAGGCGAAATCAAAGCAGGTTCTGATGCAAAAAATGCATATGTTTTTGAAATAAATA
>JBDRZF010000014.1:0-10640 GCA_039803805.1 Caldifarciminota bacterium | reverse complement strand
AAATTTTTTTATCAATTTCTTTTTTTTCTTCCCTATTTAATTTTTTTAAAAATGGTCTTCTTTTTTTTAATATCTCACCATTTAAACCCTTTCTATATCCAAATCCATCAATATATGAATAATACCATCTTCCTTCCCAATCATAACTTATCAAATTAAAATTTTTATCGCTTAAAATTATTGAACTTTCCTTTAAATATATTCCTTCAAATTCTTTCAAGGTATGAATATTTCTTCAATAAATCTTGAAGGAACTTGTGGGATTCCAAATCTTTTCAATGGGTATATAAGATAAACTCTTTCTGTTGCCCTTGTTAGTGCAACATAAAAAAGCCTTCTTTCTTCCTCCATTTCTTTAATATTTGATAATGCTCTTGAAATTGGAAATGAACCTTCATAAAGCCCGCTTATAAATACAAATTTAAATTCAAGTCCTTTTACCCCATGAACTGTTGAAATAAAAACGCCTTCTTCCTTTTTTTCATGTTCAAGAAAACTTGATAGATTTAAAGCATCAATAAATTCCCTTATTTTTTTATATCCTTTACTCATCATTAATAGTTCATTTATATTTTCAAATTCATCAATTTCATCCCTTTCTTTCAAAAATTTTAAATATTCAGTAACTTCAAGAAATTCTTTCAAAATTTCATAGGGAGAGAGTTCCTTTGAAAACTCTAAATGTTTTTTTATTGTTTCAGATATATTTTTAAAATACTTATCCTCTATTTTTCTATTACTTAAAAGCATATCCCTTGTTTTTGGAATACTTTTCTCAAATCTCAACAAAAATTTTTCAAGTGGAAAATTAAGAAATGTTTTTTTACCAGAAACTAAAAATTCAAGATAACTTATAAGGGCTTTTACTTCCTTTCTTGTATAAAATCCACTCTTACCTATTAAATTATAAGGCATTCCTCCTTTTATTAAAATTTCTTCTATCTTTCTACTTTTACTTATTGTCCTTGTTATAATTGCTATGTCAGAATAATTTGCCCCCTTTTTTAAAAGAGAATTTATTTCATTTAATATAAATTTTGCCTCTTCATTTTCATTTTCAGCCTTTATCACTTTCAAAGAGTCTTCTCCTTTTTTAATTGTTATAAAAATTTTGTTTTCCCTATCTTTATTTTTCTTTATTAAATTTTGGGCAGCAATATATATTTTTTCTGGTAATCTAAAACTTTTTGTTAACCTAAATTTTTTACACTCCGGAAAATATTTTTCAAACTCTCTCATCCAATTCCCTCTTGCACCCCTAAATCCATATATTGCCTGATCCTCGTCACCTGTTACATAAAGATTTTTGTGATATGAAGATAAATATAAAATAAACTGAAATTCTGCAGGATTTATGTCTTGGAATTCATCAACAAAAATATATGTATATTTTTCTGAAAATCTTTTTCTTACATCTTCATATTTTTTTAAAATTTCGTTTGCATAAAAAAGGATATCGTCATAATCCAAAATTTTTAATTCCTTTAATTTTTTTTGATAAGCCTTATAAATTTTTGCACAGAACTTTTGCCATTCACTTATTGCAATTTCTTCCATCTTTGAAGGTGTTAAAAGGTGTGCCTTTGCAATCTGAATTTCTTCAAGTATTGCTTTAACCTGTTCATTTCCCATTCCCTTTGCGCATTTTCTTAAAATTTCAATTTGTTCGTTTCTATTTAAATTTATAAATTCTTCTTTTGATAAAAGTTTACTTATTTTTTCCCTTAAATCCCTTAAAGTTTTTCCTGCAAAGGTAAGAACAAGTATATTTTCTGGTGGAACATTTTTTTCTTTTATAAGATATGCAACTTTTCTTGCAAGACAGGTGGTTTTTCCACATCCTGCTCCTCCCCATACATGAATGGTGCCTTCGCTTTTAATTATTTCTTTTTGTTCTTCTGTTAAATTTTCAAAGATATTAAATTCTTTTTTAAATATTATTTCGCTTCCAGACTGAATTGTTTCAAACTTCTCAAGCAAATCCTCTTTCATATTTTCACAGGAAGAATACCTCTTTGAAATATCGGGCTCAAGTGCCCTTTTTATAACTATATGGAAATTTTTTGGAATATAAAAAGGGAGAGGCGGATATTTACCTTTTTCAATCTTGTATTTAAGTTCAGCAAAATTATCTGCTTTGAAAGGTGGTTCACCTGTTAGCATCTCATATAAAATGCATCCAACACCAAATATATCTGTTTGAGGAAGATATTTACCTTCCCATCCTTCAGGTGCAAGATAAATTGGTGTTCCCGCAAAAGAAAGAGATAATATTCCGCCTTTAAAGAGTGCCCCAAGTCCAAAATCAGTTATTTTTACATTTCCATTTTTATCAATCAATATATTTTCAGGCTTTATATCTCGATGTAAAAAACCCTTTTTATGGGCATAAGAAAGGGCATCAAGAACTTGTATGATTATATCTTTTATTTTTTTAATTTCGAGTTTTTTCTCTTCAATTAATTTCCTCAGAGATTCTCCATCAACATATTCCATTACAAGACATATTTTATTTTCAATTATATCAATACTATAAAATCTCACAATATTGGGATGTTCAAGTTCTGATAAAATTCTTGCCTCTTTTTTTAAAATTTCAACTTCTTTTTCATATAATCTTGAAACCTTTATCGCAAATTCTTTATCAATTATTTTATCCTTTGCAAGATATACATCTCCAAAAGAACCGCCTCCAAGCCATCTTATTATCTCATATTTCCCAAATTCCTTTCCTATCATTTCCCATATTTTCTCTTTATTTCAGGTATCCATTTTTTAATGTTTTTAATTCTTGTTCCATGAGATGGATGGGTTGACAGAAATTCAGGGATTTTATCACCGCTTTTTTTCTCCATCTTTTCCCAGAAACTTAAAGCACTTTCAAGATTATATCCTGCTTTTGCCATAAATATTAATCCTAAATAATCTGCCTCCTCTTCATGCTTTCTTGAAAATGGTAATAATACTCCTAATTGCACTGTAACTCCATATGCAATTTTTGCGATTTCAATTGTTTTATGCCTCTCTTTTTGAAGGGCTATTTCAAGAGCCATTCCACCGAGCTGTGCTAAAAGAAGTTGGCTCATCCTTTCTCCTCCATGTCTTGCAACAATATGTCCAATCTCATGTCCTATAACAACTGCAAGTTCATCATCATTTTCAATCATTTTTAAAAGTCCGGTATAGACGCATACTTTACCACCGGGTAAAGCGAAGGCATTTATAACTTTATCATTATCAATTACTCTAAAATCCCATTTTTCCTTTTTTCTTAAACCTGCTGCATTAATTATATTCCTTCCAACCCTTTCAACCCTTTCATTTACACTTTTATCATCAGAAAATTTTTCACTTTTTTTAATTTCCAAAAATGCTTCTTCTCCAAGTGTTCTTTCAATTTCCAAAGGGAAAAATATGAGTTGTTTTCTTTCAGTATATGGAACAGTCCTGCACATATATAAAATTAAAAAAAGTGAAAAAATGTATTTTAAATTTTTCATTTTAACCTCCTTTTACATTCATCACAAATTTTATAATCCTTAAAATCAGTATCATGAATTGAATTTGAAAAAGCCATAACACATCTTTTATTTTTACAATGATTAAGTCCTTTTAAATGCCCCAATTCATGGATTATCTCCTTTGCTATTCTTAAAATTAGAATTTCCTCATTTTCTTTTTTACCATAAAAACTTTCTCTTAATCTTTTTATTGAAATAATTCCCCTTTTACCATTTATACTCTCTGCAACTCCGAAAACAAAGTTTAATCCCTCAACATAAATATCCTTATCACATATTCCGATCACTTTATCTTCACAATAAGGTATATGCTCTAAAACACATATAGCATCATACTGGTTTCTTTTACAATTCAAACAATTTTCAGGGAAAGAAATACTTCCAAGTATATTCACTTTTTCTTCGTAAACTTCCTCAACATAAAATTTTGCTTTCTCAATATAATCTAAATTTATATCTCCCATCGGAATAAGATATATCATAATTTTAATTATAATATAAATTGAATTTTTTTTCAACTCTTCTTTATAATTTAATTATGCCAGCAAACTTACCACCTCAATATCATGCAGCATATCAAAAATATAGAGAAGCAAAAACCATTGAAGAGAAAATTGCTGCTTTAAAAGAAATGTGGGCAGTAATGCCAAAGCATAAAGGGACTGATAAATTACAGGCAGAGATAAAAAGAAAACTGGCACAACTTAAAGAAGAACTGGAGTTAGAAAAAAAGAGAAAAAAAGGTGGCGGTTTTCAATTCCCTGAAAGGGAAGGGGCAGGGCAAGCCTGTCTTTTAGGTCCACCAAATTCTGGTAAATCAAGCCTTTTAAAGGTTCTTACAAATGCAAATCCAGAAATTGCAGATTATCCCTTTACAACTCAGACAATAATCCCTGGCATGATGCCATATGAAGATATTAAAATTCAAATTGTTGATTTGCCTCCTTTTACTGGTGAAGAAGTAATATGGTGGCAAAGGGAAGTCGTTAGGATGTGTGACCTTGTTTTATTCATTCTTGATATTTCAAAGGATGACCTGGTGGATGATTTTGAAAAAATAAAAAGTTATCTTGAAACTAAAAATATATTTTTAATAGGTAAAAATGTAAGAAAAGAAGAAGAATTTGGAGGTCCTGCTAAAAAAAGGACAATACTTGTATTTAACAAATTTGATGTTGAAGGAGCAAATAAAAGGTTTGAAAGTATTAAAGAATTTTTTGAAAAAGAATATGATTTAATACCTATTTCCTGTAAAAACCTTTATAATATTGATTCATTAAAGGAAATGATATTTAAAAATCTTGAGATAATAAGAGTTTATACAAAAGAGCCCGGTAAGCCACCTGATTTAACCGATCCTTTAATTTTGCCTCTTGGTTCTAAAGTTATAGATGCTGCTTATAAATTGCATAAAGATTTTGCAGAAAAATTAAAACATGCGAGAATATGGGGTTCTTCTAAGTTTGGTGGGCAAAGAGTCCCAAAGGATTATATCTTAAAGGATAAAGATATTGTTGAATTTCATATATGAAAACATATCTTATAAGACTTGGAGAAACTTTATTAAAAGGGAAAAAAACAAGATTAAACTTTTTAAATATTTTGATAAATAATATTAAAGATGCTTTTTATAGAGAAAATATAAATTATGAAAATTTGCATCATGAATGGTCAAGAATATTCTTTAATTCAAATGATGAAAGATGTGAAGAAATTTTGAAAAGAATATTTGGGATAGTTTCCTTTTCAAAAACACAAAAATTTGAATGGCTTTCCTTTGATGATTTGCTTTTAAAAGGTAAAGATTTTTTTTTGCCACTTGTTAAAAATAAGAAGTTTGCAGTAAGGGCAAGGGTAACTGGTGCAAATTTAAGTTCAAGGGAAATTGAAATAAAACTTGGTTCATTACTTTATGAATTTTCAAAAGGTGTTGACCTTGAAAACCCTGAAATCACTTGTTTTGTTGAGGTAAGGGGGAAAAATGTTTATTTTTTTAATGAAATAATAAAATGTGAAGGTGGTTTACCCCTTGGTAGTGAAGGAAAGGTGATTTCCCTTTTATCAGGTGGATACGATTCAGCAGTTGCTTCATTTTTAATGGCAAAAAGGGGTGTTCATGTAGATTTTCTTTTCTATAATCTCGGAGGTTTTTCCCATTTAAACGCTTCTTTTAATGTTGCAAAAATATTGTGGAAAAAATGGGGATATGGAATAAAACAGAAGTTTTTTGTTTGTGATTTAAGACCTATCGTTTCTGAAATCAAAAATAAAATAAATGAAAAATACTGGAATATTGTTTTAAAAAGAATAATGTTTAAGATTGCAGATAGATTTGTAAAAGAGAATGATTATGAAGGATTTATAACAGGTTCTTCTGTTGGTCAGGTTTCCTCACAGACACTTAGAAATTTAAGAATTTCAGCCTATGGAATATCTTCACCTATTTTTCATCCCCTTTTAGGTTTTGATAAAACAGAAATAATAGAGATTTCAAAAAAGATTGGAACATATGAAATTTCTGAAAAAGTTAAAGAATACTGTGCAATAGTTCCTGAAAGACCTGTGACACGACCATCCTTAGAGGAAGTTCTTAGGGAGGAAGAGAAAATTCCAGAAGGGTTGATTGATTATGTTTTTTCCTATATTACCGAGTTCGATCTTAATAGAGATATTGAAGATTTATATATAAGTGTAGAAGAAATTGAGGAGAATAGCATCATAATAGATATAAGGGAAAATAAAGAGGAAAAAATAAAAGGAGCAATTGAAATGGATTTCTTTGACCTTCTTACTTATACAGATAATTTATCAAAAGAAAAAAAATATATAATAATATGTGAATTTGGTTTGAGGTCTGAAGAGGCTGCAAAAAGAATGAAAGAAATGGGTTTTAATGTAAAAAATTTTCTTGGTGGATTTGATAATTTTAAGAAAAAATTCCCTGAATTCATTTTAAAGGAATATTGACTTATTTTCACTTTTTATATTAATATTAATATCTCATGAAGAAAGGTTTTTTAATAATTTTTCCTCTCTTTTATCTTTTTGCAGGTAGTGGAAAATATGGAAGTGAGAGATTTGAATTTGGATACAGTGCAAAGGTTCAGGGAAAAGGCTGCGCATTTATAGCAGGTGAAGATGATATAACTGCTACATTTTTAAATCCTGCAATTTTATCTTCAATCAATTCTTTAAAAATAGAGGCATCCTATTCAACATATTATGGAGGAATTTTATCATCGGGTTCTTTTAATTTATGCTTACCAAATAAAGAAAATACTTTTGGCATCTCTTTATTTTTCATTCAAGTTCCAAAAATTCCCCATACTTATAGTTTAGACCCTGATTCAGTTGATAATTTTGATGATATAATACTTAAAGGATATTTTAATTCCTATACATATTGTTTTAATTTTAATTTTTCAAAAAAGATAAGAAATTTTGATTTTGGTTTAAATACAAAACTCTTTTACGAAGATATCTTGGATGAGAATGGAAAAGGAATAGGTTTTGATATGGGTTTTTTAAAAAGGCTAAATGATTATACTAAATTTGGTTTATCTTTTCTAAATTTATTTGGAACATATTTCATATGGACAACAGGTAAAAAAGAAGTTTTTAATCCAATTTTAAATGCAGGTCTTTCTTTTAATCCCTTTAAAAATTTTTTAGTGGATTTTGACCTTTCAATAAAAACTGAAGATATTAAAAGTTCTTCCTTTTTTAACATTTCTTTCTTTTCTTTTCACCCAAGGTTTGGATTTGAATGGAATATATTTAAATTTTTAAATTTAAGAGGGGGATTAGAAGAAAATCTTCCTTGTTTTGGGATGGGTTTTATATTTAAAAGTTTATTAATAGATTATGCTTTGAGATATTCTTTGGATTTAGGGGGCTCCCATATAGTTACCCTTTCTTATAAAAGATGATTTATCTTTAATTTAAAGGAGGCAAAATGGTTGGTATAATTTTTATTTTTTTATTAAATCAAAATGCAGATGTTCTTATAAGAGATGCTGAAAACCTTGTAAAGGAAGGAAAATATCAAGTTGCAAGAGATTTATATCAAAAGGTTCTTGAAATAAAAATTCACCCATTTAAAAAATATAAGGTTCTTTTAAAACTTGCAGAAATTGAAATGGAATACTTAAATATGTATGATAAAGCTCTTGAAAATCTTTTATTGGCAAAAAGTCTTTTCAATGAGAATGCTTATTTTCAGGATGAGGTGTTTTATAAACTTGGTATTCTTTATGAAAAAATGGGTAATTATAAAAAGGCAGCGGAATTTTATCAAGTTGTTATTACAAAATTCAGAAAAAGTAAATACTGGAAAGATGCCTTTGATGCTGTTGATAGATGTTTTAGAAAAAATGTCCCTGAATATGTGGGAAGGGTTGGTGAAATTTATATAACTCTTCCGGAATTTGAAAAAGAGATTGAAAATATGCCTCCCTTTGCAAGACCAAAAGATGAGAAGAGTAAGGCAGAATTTCTTGATAAGCTCTTGGAAAGAAAAATGTTGTTTCTTGAAGCAAAAGAAAGGGGGCTTTATCTTAAGAGTTCTTATATAGAAAAACTTGAAAGTTTTACTGAAAATATACTCTTCAACATTTTATGGGAGGAAATAACCTCAGAGGTAAAGGTAAGTGATGAAGAGATAAGGAAATATTATTCAGAACATTTGGATGAATATAAGATTCCTGAAAAATATAAATTTGTGAGAATTGAAGTTAAAGAAAAAAGTCTTGCTGAAGAAATTTTTAAAAGAATTAAAAAGGGAGAAAATCCTGAATCGCTTGCTTCAAAATATTCTGTTGCTCCTGATGCAAATAGGGGCGGGATTGTTGAAAACTATACAAAGGGTAGTTATCCGAAGGAATATTATGATTATGTCTCTAAAATGAAGGTTAATGAAATAAAAGTTTTTGAGATAAAGGAAAACAAAAACTTTGCAATTGTGAAACTTCTTGAAAAATTTCCAGAAAAATTAAGACCTATTGAAGAAGTTAAGGACATGATAGAGAGAAGGATTTTAACAGACAAACAAAGGGAAAGATGGAATGAATTTGTTGAAGAATTAAAAAAGAAATATAAGCCTGAGAATTATTTAAAAGGGGAAAATGCTAAGTAAGATTTTAGAAGGAATAAAGGATTGTGTCACAATAGAAGAACTTGAAGAAAAATTAAAGAGGAAAAAGGTTTTAAAAGTTAAATATGGTGCAGACCCCTCAAAGCCGGATCTTCATTTAGGGCATTATGTATGTCTTAAAAAACTTAGAGATTTCCAAGAACTTGGACATAGGATAATATTTGTAATAGGTGACTTTACTGCAATGATAGGAGACCCATCAGGAAGAAGTAAGACAAGACCAAGACTTTCTGAAGAAGAAGTTAGGGAAAATTCAAAAACTTATATGGAACAGGTTTTTAAAATACTTGATCCAGAAAAAACAGAAGTTCTCTTTAATAGCAGTTGGCTTTCAAAACTTTCTGCAAAGGATATAATTGAACTATCGGCAAAATATACAGTTGCAAGAATGCTGGAGAGAGAAGATTTTAAAAAGAGATTTTCTTCATATAATCCAATTTCAATTCATGAATTTTTATATCCTCTTTTTCAAGCCTATGATTCTGTATATCTTGAGGCAGATGTTGAAATTGGTGGAGAAGACCAGTTTTTCAACTTTGCACTTACAAGGGAAATTCAAAAAGGTTTTAATCAGGAACCACAGGTTTTTATAACAGTTCCGATTATTGAAGGAACTGATGGAAAATTAAAAATGTCAAAATCTTATGGTAATTCAATAGATTTTAATGATACACATGAAAATATGTTTGGAAAGATAATGTCTATAAATGATGAATTGATGGCAAAGTATTATAAAGTTGTTTTAAGAAAATGGGATAAAGAAATTGAGAATTTTATAAAAGAAAATCCAAGAGATGCAAAAGAAAATCTTGCTTTTGAAATTGTAAAAATATTCCATGGTGAAGAAAAGGCAAAAGAAGCAAGGGAAAATTTTATAAAGATTTTTAGGAAAAAAGAGGCGCCTCAAGAAATTCCTTTATTCAAAATAAGTAAAGGTAAATCCCTTGTGGATTTAATTTATGAACTCAATATACTTCCATCAAAATCAGAAGTAAGAAGGCTTATAAGGCAAGGAGGAATTAAATTTGATAGTGAGGTAATAAAAGATGTTGATTATAAAATTTCCAGAAACGGTATTTTAAGAATAGGTAAAAGAAAATTTTTAAAAATAGAAGTTTTATGAAAATATTTTTATTTGGAGCAACAGGATGGATAGGAAGGCAGGTTTTGAGGGTTCTCGAAGAAATAAAATTTGATTATGAAATTTTCGCAATTACTGCAAATAAAAGGGAGGATAATCTTTATAAAATTTTTAAAAAATGGAAACCAAAATATGCATTTATAACTGGTAAAAAAAGTGGTAAATATAAAGAATTTATATATGGAAAAGAAAGAATAAATGAGGTTATTGATAAAAGTGATATAATAATTTTTGCCTGTAGTGGCACAGATCTTGCCGATAACTTTTTTTATGCTTTAAATAAAAATAAAAAAATACTCATTTCAAATAAAGAAATAATTGTTTCTTTTGGAGAAATCATTCCTGAAAAATTTTTTGACATCATAATTCCCCTTGATTCAGAACACTCCTCTTTGTTTCAATTGTTAAAAAGATTTGATTTTTCAGAAATTGAAAAAGTTGTAATTACTGCTTCAGGTGGACCATTTTTTGGTAGAAAAAATTTAGAAGATGTAAAATTTGAAGAAGTTTTTTTACACCCAATATGGAAAATGGGTAAGAAGATAACTGTTGATTCGGCAACAATGATGAATAAAGGGCTTGAAATAATTGAAGCCCATTATTTATTTAAGATACCTGCTTCAAAAATAGAGGTGATAGTCCATCCACAGGCAATTCTACACTCTTTTATTTTAACAAAAGATGGTTTTATTTTTTCTAATATGTTTTATCCTGATATGAAATACCCAATTTTATATGCCCTTTCATACCCTGAAAGAAAGGAGAATGATTTTAAAAAAATAAATTTTGACGATTTGAATCTTTATTTTTGTAAAATAAAAAATAA
>JBDRZF010000013.1:0-10727 GCA_039803805.1 Caldifarciminota bacterium | reverse complement strand
GTTCTTAAAGAAAATAGCAAAAAATTGATTGAAATAATTGAAGAGGGAAATAAAAAAGCAAGAGAAATAGCAAAATCTACTCTTTTAGAGGTTAGAGAAAAGATGAAACTCTGGTAAAATGTTTACAGGGATTGTAAAAACAATTGGTGAAATTATAGAAATTGAAAATAAAGGGAAAGGAAAAAGAGTGAAAATAAAATATAAAGGAGAAATAGAATTAAAAGAAGGAGATAGCATAAGTATTGATGGAGCATGTATAACTATTGAAAAATTGGATGGTAAAACTTTTGATGTTTTCTTATCAGAAGAAACATTAAAAACAACGAAGTTTGGAAAGGTTTTAAGAAAAGGGTATTTTGTAAATCTTGAACCTTCTTTGAAAATAGGTGATACTCTGGGAGGACATTTTGTAACAGGGCATGTAGATGGAATCGGAAAGATAAAAAAAATAATAAAAAACAAAGAGGAAATAAAAATGGAGATTGAGTTTGACAGAAATTTTGAAAAATATCTTTATCAAAAAGCACAAATCGCAATAGATGGGATTTCCCTTACACTTTTTGAAAGAAAAAGAAATAGAGGGATATTTAAGATAATACCTTATACTTATAAAAATACAACAATTTCTTTAAAAAGAAGTGGAGACCTTGTTAATGTAGAATTTGATGTTTTTGCAAAAATAGTTGAAAATTTGTTAAAAGGAGGAAAAAAAATATGAAAGAAAAAAGATTCATATTTACATCGGAATCAGTTACAGAAGGACATCCCGATAAAATATGTGATCAAGTCTCTGATGCTATTTTGGACGAAATAATAAGTAAGGATAAACATGGAAGAGTTGCGGTTGAATCAATGACTACAAGGGGTGTTCTTATTGTTGTTGGTGAAATCACAACAGATTGTTATGTTGAAATTCCTGATATTGTAAGAGATGTTGTAAAAAATGCAGGTTATACAAATCCTGCTTATGGTATGGATTATGAATCTGTTGCTGTTTTAACTGCAATACAGGAACAGGCAAAGGATATAGCAATAGGTGTGGATACAGGTGGTGCAGGAGACCAGGGAATGATGTTTGGCTTTGCCATTGATGAAACACCAGAGTATATGCCAATGCCAATAATGCTTGCCCATAAGTTAGTAAGAAGACTTGCAGAGGTTAGAAAAAATAAGATCTTAGATTATTTAAGACCTGATGGTAAATCACAGGTTACAATAGAGTATAGAGAGGGGAAACCCTATAGGGTTGAGGCAGTTGTATTATCAGCACAGCATGACCCTGATATAAGCATTGATGAGTTAAGAGATGATTTATATGAACATGTAATAGAATATGTGTTAAAAAAAGAAAAAATTAAAGTGGATGAAGAAACAAAATATTTTATAAATCCAACAGGTAGATTTGTAATTGGAGGGCCTCAGGCAGATTCCGGGGTGACTGGTAGAAAAATAATGGTAGATACCTACGGTGGATATGCAAGACATGGTGGTGGCTGTTTTTCAGGTAAAGATCCAACAAAAGTAGATAGGTCTGCCGCTTATATGGCAAGATATCTTGCAAAAAATATTGTAGCAGCAGGAATTGCAAAGAAATGTGAAATTCAACTTGCTTATGCAATAGGTGTTCCAAAACCTGTGGCAATATTTGTTGATACTTTTGGGACTGGAAAAGTACCAGATGAAAGAATTACTGAATTCATAAAAAATAGATTTGATCTTTCACCAAGAGGAATAATAGAATATCTTGAACTGTTGAAACCAATTTATAGAAGAACTGCTTGTTATGGACATTTTGGAAGGGAGGAAGAGGGGTTTTCTTGGGAAAGGTTAGATGTTGTCTCTGAATTTAAAGAACTTTTGGATTAATTTCCTTTATAATTAATACCTATGAAAATAGAAATGGAAAAGGTTTTTAATCCTGCTGAAATAGAGGAAAAGTGGTTCAATTTCTGGAATGAAAAGGGATATTTTATAGCAAATAATAAATCAAAAAAGGAAAAATATGTCATTGTAATGCCACCCCCAAATATAACTGGAAGTCTTACAATGGGTCATGTTTTAAATAATACCTTCCAAGACATAATAATAAGGATGAAAAGAATGCAAGGATATGAAGTCCTCTGGCTCCCCGGAATAGATCATGCAGGGATAGCAACACAGAATGTTGTTGAGAGAGAACTTGCAAAAGAGGGAAAGACAAGATTTGATTTAGGGAGGGAAGAATTTTTAAAAAGAGTATGGAAATGGAAGGAAAAATATGGCGATTTGATACTTAAACAATTAAAAAAATTAGGGGTTTCTTGTGATTTTTCAAGAACACGATTTACAATGGACCCTGACCTTTCAGAAGCAGTTATTGAAGCCTTTGTTAGATTATATGAAAAGGGGCTTATATATAAAGGGTTTTATATAATAAACTGGTGCCCAAGATGCGCAACTGCCCTTGCTGATGACGAAGTAGAACATAGGGAGATAGTGGGTAAACTTTATTTTATAAAATATCCACTTAAAGAAGGCGGTTTTATTACAGTTGCAACAACAAGACCTGAAACAATGCTTGGAGATACTGCAATTGCAATAAATCCAGAAGATAAGAAAAATAAACATTTCATAGGGAAAATAGCAATCCTTCCCTTTATTAATAGAGAAATCCCAGTTATTGAAGACGAAGCAGTTGATCCTGAATTTGGAACAGGATGCGTTAAAGTAACACCTGCTCATGACCGCACTGATTTTGAAATTGGGGAAAGGCATGGACTTGAAAAAGTTATAATTATGGATAGATTTGGTAAGATGAATGAAAATGCAGGTAAATTCAAAGGACTTGATAGATTTGAGGCAAGAGAAAAAATAGTTAAAGAACTTGAAGAGATGGAACTTCTGTCAAAAATAGAAGAATATAAACATTCAATAGGAGAATGTTATAGATGTAATACAATTATAGAACCATATTTATCAGAAGAATGGTTTGTAAGAATGTTGCCCCTTGCAGAGAGAGCAATAGAGGCGGCTAAGAAAAAAGAAGTTATATTCTTCCCCTCCAGTTATGAAAAGAATTATTATAACTGGCTTGAAAATGTAAGAGACTGGTGTATCTCAAGGTCAATCTGGTGGGGACATAGAATCCCTGTGTATGAATGTGAAAAATGTGGCAATATAATGGTAAAAAGAAAACCTCCTGAAGAATGTGTAAAATGTAAATCTAAAAAAATAAAACAAGATGAAAAGGTTCTTGACACATGGTTCTCCTCGTGGCTCTGGCCATTTTCAACAATGGGATGGCCAAAGGAAACAGAAGATTTTAAAAAGTTTTATCCAACCGATACACTTGTAACAGGATGGGATATATTATTTTTCTGGGTTGCAAGAATGATAATGGCAGGTATAGAATTTACAGGTAAAGTCCCATTTAAAAATATTGTTTTAACAGGAATGGTAAGGGATGAAAAAAGAAGAAAACTTTCAAAAAGTCTTGGAAATTCCCCTGACCCCCTTGATTTAATTAAAAAATATGGAGCAGATGGGGTAAGATTTTCCATGTGTCTTATAACTCCTGAAGGACAGGATGTTCTTTTCTCTGAAAAAAAGATGGAAATAGGAAGAAATTTTGCAAACAAGTTGTGGAATGCTTCAAGGCTTTTATTCTTAAACTATGAAAAAGAAATATCCTTTGATGAAACTAAACTTTATATTGAAGATAAATGGATTCTCTATTCTCTTGATGAACTCATAAAAAATGTTACAAGAAATTTGGAAAATTTTATTTTTGTTGATGCAGCATGGAAATGCTATAAATTTTTCTGGAATGAGTATTGTGATTGGTATCTTGAATTTATAAAGGATAGATTAAAAGATAAGGAAAAGAAAAAATATGCCCTTTATGTAGCCTTTTATGTTCTTGAAAAATTTTTAAGAATCTTGCATCCCTTTATGCCTTTCATAACAGAAGAGATATGGCAGAAATTACCTTTACCTGATAAAAAAGAAAGTATAACAATTTCTGAATGGCCAACTCCTTCAGGATTTTCATATAAAGAGGAATATGAAGATTTTGAATTCATCAAAAAGATGATAACTATTATAAGAGAAATAAGAGGAGAATATAATATTCCAATAAATCAAAAACTCAACCTCTTTTTAAGATGGCTCGGAAGTTCATCAAAAAAGAATATTTTTATTGAAAGAATAGAAGAAATTAAAAGACTTTCATTCATTAATGAAGTGGAATTTATAGATACACCGATTAAAAAATGTGCCTTCGCAACCTGTGAAGGGGTGGAAATATATATTCCTATTGAAGGAATAGTGGATATTGAAAAGGAAAGGAGAAGGATTGAAAATGAGATTGAGGAATTAAAAAAGCATGTAAATAAAATAAAAAAGAGATTGATGAGTGAAGATTTTGTGCAAAAAGCACCGAAGGAAATTGTGGCACTCAATGAAAAAAAATTGAATGAATTTAATGAAAAAATTGAAAAGTTAAAAATTTATTTGGAGCATCTATGAGCCCTTATAAGTTTAAAGATATGGAAAGTTTTATAAAGGAATTGCCTTTACAGATAAAAGAGGGGCTCAATTTAGAAGTTTATAATAGAAAGGATTACGGAGATATTAAAGGGATTGTTTTATGTGGAATGGGAGGCTCAGGTATTGCAGGAGATTTACTTAAAAGAATTTCAAATATTCCATTTTTTGTCTTCAAAGATTATAAAGTTCCTGAGGAATATATAAATGAAGATTTTTTATACATATTTGTAAGTTATTCTGGAAATACGGAAGAAACAATTGAAAATTTTGAAAAATTAAAAGATAAAAAATCTCTTGTTGTCACATCAGGTGGAAATTTACTTAGAAGGGCAAAAGAACTCAACATCCCCTTTATAAATCTTCCAGAGGGTTATCCACCAAGATGTGCACTTGGATGGATATTTTCTTCTATTTTTTCATTTTTGGAAAAATATTTAAAATTTAATAAAAGGGATTTAATTGAAACATCAAAATTTATTGAAAAAAAAGTAAAAGATTATTCAAAAGAAGAAGGAAAGGGTTTTGATATCGCTTCAAAAATTTATAAAAGACTTTTATTTATTTACACCCCTGATGAATATTTTCCTTGCGCATTAAGATGGAAAACCCAGATAAATGAAAATGGTAAAACTTTCTGTCATATTGATATCCTTCCTGAAATGAATCATAATGAAATTGTTGGTCTTTGCCATCCAGAGGATTTACTTGATTCAGGATGGGCAATTTTTATAAAAGGTCCTGACATCCACAAAAGAAATTTAATAAGAATAGAAGAAACAATAAAACTCATTCAAGATGTATTTGTTGGTATAAATACTATTGAGCCTGAGGGTAAAAATTATCTTGAAAGAATATTTGATTTGATAATTCTTGGAGATTTTGTAAGTTATTTTATTGCAAGGTTTTACAAAGAAGACCCATTTGAGATAAAAAGGATTGATTTATTAAAGGAAAGGATGAAAGAAAAATGATATTAATATTGCCAACTGCTGGAAAGGGAACAAGATTAAGACCTCATACTTTAATAATACCAAAACCACTTTTAAAATTTGCAGGAAAACCAATGATTTTTCATGCAATTGATTCTTTAATTTCGCTTCCAATTGAAAAAATAATTCTTGTAATATCAAGGGATGGAGAAGAAGTATTTAAAAGTGTTAAGGAGAATTATAAAATTCCTGTTGATTTTGTGATTCAAGAAGAACCTCTTGGTCTTGCCCATGCAATTTTTCTTGCCCTTGAAAAAGTTAAAAAAGATGAGGAAATTTTGATTTTACTTGGTGATACAATAATTGAATCTGATTTCAAAAATTTTAATGAAAACTTTATAGGACTTCATCCTGTAAATGATCCATCAAGATTTGGTGTTGCTCTATGTGAAGGAGAAAGAATAATAAAACTTGTTGAAAAACCAAAAGAATACATTTCAAACTTAGCAATTGCAGGAATATATTTTTTTAAAAAACCCTTTGAATTGAAGGAAGCGATAGAAGAGATTATTGAAAAGGATATAAAAACAAAGGGGGAATATCAATTGACAGATGCAATAGAACTTCTTATTGAAAAAGGAATTTATATAAGAAAAGAAGATATTAAAAAATGGCTTGATTGTGGAACAAAGGAATTTTTACTTTTAACTCATAGAGATATATTAACAAAAAATCCAAAAAATCTTGGTAAAATAGAAAATTCTCTTATAATAAAGCCATGTTATATTGAAGAAAATTCCTTTATAAAAGATTCAATAATAGGACCTTTTGTTTCAATTGGAAAAAATACAAGAATAGAAAATTCAATAATTAAGGATTCAATAATTGGTGAATTTACAGAAATATACA
Source organism: Caldifarciminota bacterium (assembly GCA_039803805.1). GTDB lineage: Bacteria > Hydrothermota > Hydrothermia > Hydrothermales > Hydrothermaceae > JBDRZD01. Next base: position 4,362 of record JBDRZF010000013.1, on the reverse strand, counting down.
GTTTAAATATAAAAGATTCAATTATAGGTAATAACGCAAAGATTTCAGGGAATGAAAGGGAATTAAATATAAGTGATTTCTCAGAAGTTAAATTTTAATATAATTCCCTTATATAAGGAATTTTTAGAATTTCTTGAAAAAGAGGATTTTGAAAAAATTAAAAAGGAGTATTTTGAAAAATATGAGTATTATTTTAAAAAATTTTGTAAAAGATGGGAATTTTTAAAAAGGGAAGAAATATATGAAAGGGTTAAAAAAGCAAAAATTTCTCATTATTCAAATGTTTTAGATTTTGACAAAAATTTTTATCCCTATTTAAATGAGTATCTAAAAGAAATAGAGAAAAAAATTATTATGGATATTGAAGGTAAAATCATCTTTTATATTGGATTTTTCTGCCCTGATGGGAAAACAGTTTATGATAAAGAGATTTTAATTGGAATTTCAATTGATAGAATAAATGACATAAGAAATTTACCAGTAATAATTGCCCATGAAATAGGTCATGCGCAAAGAAGAAAGATTTTCCCTTATAAAGAAGAAAATTTTGAAGAATTATTTTTTTCAGAAGGGATTGCCTTTTATTTTTCATATCTTGTTTTTCCTTATATAAAAATTTATAGAAATTTATTTATCAAAAGGGGAGAATATTCGTACATGATGAAAAATTTTAAAGAGATGTTAAAAAATTTAAGAGAAATAGAAGGTGAATTATTAAATTTTTTATCCTTTTATTATATAAAATTTCTTGTTGAAAATTTAAATATTCCCTTTAAAGATATAATTTCAATGGAAAGGATGCCAATTTCCCTTCAAAGATTTTTATCTAATTTATAAAATATTTTTAAAAATTCCTTCTAATGTTTCAAACCTTTTACTTTCTTTTTTTAATTTATGTAAAAGTTGCTGAAATTTTGAAATACTAATTTTTATTTCTTCATTAAATTTTTTCAAATCTTCAGAAAAATTAAAATCCTTTAATTTAATCCCCTCCTTTTGAGCAGTCTCAAAAATCCATTCTTCTGCTCGTGGGCAAAAAATTAATAGATAATTTTTTCTTTTGTTGTCTTTATATAGTTTAATAGATTCTACATTCTTCATTAACTTGCATTCTTTTAAATAAGGGTGCTGAATAGCCTGTGGATCTTCATCAATTATTAACTTATTACAAACCATAGACCTTCCACTTAAATGTTCAACCCTTACACCACTACGAACAATATAAATTATTCCTCTTTGAATAAAGCATTCTACATAGAAAATCATTATTTTACAAAATCACTAAATTGAAAAAAACATCCATTCCTCTTTCAAGAATTTTTTCTTTATCCTCTTCACTCAATTCTTTAATTTTTGTTTCACCTTCAATAAATTCTGTCCAGAAAATGGCAACTTCTTCTTTCTTTGATTTTTCAAGAATCGTGAGTAAAAAATAGGGATTATGGGTTGAAATAAAATACTGATTACTTAAAGGGTCATTCACTATACTTTCTGCTATTATTTTTGTATAATAGGGGAATGCATGAGCTTCAGGCTCTTCAAGAAGAATAATAGAATTCTTATTACTTTTTATAGCAACCAGATAAAAAATTGTGCGTTGAAGAGTATCTGAGAGAATAGACCATGGATATAAAACTCTTTTTTCTCCATGACTTAAAATTCTTATTTTTGATTCTGCTTCATCCAATAATATTTCTAAAGAAAACTCTTTTAAGAGTGAATTAATTAAATTATAAATATCTTGATTGGTCAATAATATTGTGAATAAATTCTCACCATAAGGTGGCCACAGAAAGAAGGGCAAAGTTTGATAAAATGTTCTAGGGATTGAAGACGGGAATCTATATAATTTAAATGGAATAATAAAGGTTTTAAAAAAGGAATCATCTTTTTGATGTCCTGTTATTATTCCATCAGGGTAAATAACACCCGTATATATCCGGGATCGTTGAAAATCTTCTTCAAATTGGAAAGAGTCTCCTTTAGTAAAAATTTTCCATTTAAAGGGTAGGCATGATACCTCAATTTCTAAAGAGGTTTGATAATTATAAAATATATTTATTACCCCATCACATCTTACAAGTTCCTTTAAATCAGTTTTATGTGGTAAGAAAAAAATACCGAGACTTTCAAGTATATTGGATTTTCCAGTATTTGGTTTGCCTAAAAACAAATTTATTCTTTTTGCATTGAAGGTTAAATTTTTTATTGATTTGAAATTTTTAATTGTAACAATTGTAATCATGCTTTAATTATAAAGTAAAATAATTTGTCTTTTCTATTCTTTTTTTTCATAAATAAAAAGACCTATGGCACCAAGAACTCCTGAATCTTCTGAAATATTTGATACTTTTATCTTTAAATTTTTTAAAAGATGAGAAAATGCATTTTCTTTTAAACTGTTTAAAAAACTCTCTTTAAATAAATCATAACTTTTTGATATTCCACCTGTAAATATTATTGCTTCTGGATTGAAAATGTTTACCAGATTACCGCAGGCAATACCAAGAGAAAAACCCATCAAATCAAAAACTTTTTTATACTTCTCAATCCCTTCTTTTGCCCTTCTTGCAATCTCTTCAGGAGAAATATTTTCTTTTAAAATCTTTTTAAATCCTTCTTTTGATGCATAAACTTCAAGGCAGCCTATTTTCCCACAATTGCATCTTATCCCGTCAGGGAAAATTGTTATATGACCTATTTCACCCGCAAGCCCATCTTTCCCCCTTAATAATTTACCATTTGAAAATATTCCTCCACCAACACCTGTTCCAAGTGTTATTACAATAAAATCGTTTAAATCTTTTGCAAGACCAAAGAATTTTTCACCTAAGGCAGCACAGTTTGCATCGTTATCAATATAAAATTCAAAAGGAATCCTTTCCTTTAAATATTTTTCAACTTCAAATCCTTCAAGCCCTTTTAAATTTGGAACCTGAACTAATTTACCTTTATAAATCATACCGGGGAGTCCTATTCCAATTCCATCTATTTTTTCTTTTAAATTCAAAATTATTTCAATTATTTTATCAAGAATCTCTTTTCCATTTTTTGGTGTTTCAATCTTTATTCTCTTTATTATTTTCCCATCTTTAAAAAATCCTATTTTTATAAATGTCCCACCAATATCAATTCCTATTATCATATCTTTTTTCAATTGCCTTTTTTATTCTTTCATAATCAAAATAAAAATAAGGATATTCCCTATAATATTTTACTTTTTCTTCCTCTTCCTTTTCCATTAAAACATTTATTTCCCTTTCAATCTCCTTTAAAATTCCTTCAATTTTTTCCTTTAATTTTTCATTTATCTTTTTTATTCTTTCGCTGACTTCCCTTTTATTTTTTTTAAGATTCCTTATCTCTTCAATTAATTTTATTTTCTCATTAACAAGAGGATCATCTTTTAAAAATTTTTCAGGATGATGAATTAAAAAATTTCTCTTTTGAATCAGTTCAGAAATTCTGGAAGATAAATCAGAGGGGTTTCCTTCAAAAAGGTAAAAAGTTCCTGTTAAAAATATGAATTCCGGCATCTTTAAATTGAAAACATCTTCAAAAAATTTTTCAGTGAATTCATCATACCTTGCACCACCTATTCCATGAACAAAAAGGTCTGATAAAAAAATTCTTTGATAGATTGAAAGTGTTAATGCTTTCGGTCTTATTTTTAAATTTCTAATCTTTTCAATATCCTTTTCAAAATCAAAGGATAACTCCTTTATCTTCTCATTTTCTATATATAAGGAATTTTTATTTTTAAAAATCCTCTTCCTTCCATCTTTAATAATCCAGAAAGGAATTTCATAAAAATCATTATATTTTAAAAGAAAGGGGAAAGGCTCACCTTCTTTTTTTATATTTTTTATAATTTTATATTCCTCAAGTTTTTTATTATAAATATCAAAGATTTTTTCACCTTCATAAAAAAAATAAAGAAAGAACTTTAAAAAGTTTTCTTCTTTACAAATTTCTGAGACAATATTTTCTTCATATTTTATCTCCCTTTCAAAATTTTTTCTTGTAAGAATAATTGAGGAAACAACATCTTCATATTCATTCAAATTTTTTATGAAAATTAAAATTTTTTCTTTCACATCCTCTCTTATAAATTTCTCTATTTCTTTAAACCTTTCTGAAAAAAACAGAATTCCCCTTTTAAACTTATAAAAATCGTATTCTTCAAATGTTTTTTTCTCTGAATTTAAATATATATACTCCCTTATTTTTCTCCATTTCCCATCAAAAAAAGGAATTTCAATAAAAATTCCATCTTTAACATCTGAGTCATTTGTTATAAATATTTTTTCAAAATCGTTAAAAAAATTTAAAAATATTATCTTTGCCCATATCCCTGGATGG
>JBDRZF010000012.1:0-11076 GCA_039803805.1 Caldifarciminota bacterium | reverse complement strand
TATGGAGCATTAAGGCCTTTGATAAAAGGAAGTTCATTGGAAGAAAAAGAAATAATAACTCTTTCAGAAAACGAGATAAAAAGTATATTGGAAAGGATTGAAAAAGAAAAAGAAAAGAAAAGAGCAGAAACACCATTTATAGAGGGAGAAGCAGTTAGGATTATTGATGGTCCATTTTCAGAATTTACAGGAGTTGTAGAAGAGGTATATCCTGATAAGGGAAAATTAAAAGTTCGTGTTACAATATTTGGGAGAACAACTCCTGTTGTTTTAGATTTTACACAGGTTCAAAGGGTTTATTAAAATGAAAGCAAAAAGTAAAGAAATAGTTGCACAGGTTAAACTTCAAATACCAGCAGGTGGTGCGACTCCTGCACCGCCTGTAGGACCTGCCCTTGGGCAACACGGGGTAAATATAATGGAATTCTGTAAAGCCTTTAATGACGCCACAAAATCCCAAGCAGGTACCATAATCCCAGTAATTGTAACAATATATAAAGATAGGAGTTTTTCTTTTGTTTTGAAAACACCGCCCGCTTCTGTTCTTTTAAAGAAAAAAGCAGGACTTGCAAAGGGGTCAGGAGAACCAAATAAAGTTAAGGTTGGAAAAGTTACAAAAAAGGATATAGAGGAAATTGCAAAACTGAAAATGCCTGATTTGAATACCGATTCTCTTGAAGCAGCGATGAGAATAATAGAAGGAACTGCAAGAAGTATGGGAATAGAAGTGGAGGAATAATATGGGAAGACATTCTAAAAGATATATGGCTTTACTTGAAAAAGTTGAAAAAGAAAAACTTTATAAGGTAGATGAAGCAATAAAACTTGTAAAGGAACTTGCAACTGCTAAATTTGATGAAACAATTGAAGTAAGCATGAAACTTGGAGTTGACCCGAGAAAGGCAGACCAAATGGTAAGAGGATCATGTGTTTTGCCCTATGGAACAGGTAAAAAAGTTAAGGTTTTGGTTTTTACAAGAGGAGAGGAGGAAAAAGAAGCAAAAGAGGCAGGTGCTGATTACATAGGGTATATGGACCTTATAGAAAAAATAAAATCTGGATGGATTGATTTTGATTACGTGGTTGCCTCCCCTGAAACAATGCCAGAAGTTTCTAAACTTGGCAAGATTTTGGGACCAAGAGGACTTATGCCCTCTCCTAAAACAGGCACAGTAACAAAAGAAATCGGCAGAGTGGTAAGTGAACTTAAAAAAGGAAGAATAGAGTTTCGTGTTGACAAAACAGGAAATATCCATGCACCAATTGGGAAAGCCTCTTTCCCAGAGGAACATCTTGTTGAAAACTTTTTAACCCTTGTTGAAGAAGTCCAAAATGCAAAGCCTTCCTCTTTTAAGGGTACTTATATTCAAAAAATTGTAATTTCATCAACAATGGGACCAGGTATAAAAGTTGATTTAAATAATGTTTTTGAAAAACTAAGAGAAAGGAGAAAATAATGCCATCTGCAGTAAAAATTAAAAAAGTATCAGAAATTAAAGAAATATTGAAAGGTGCAAAAGCATTATATCTTATAGATTTTTCTAAATTGAATGTTCCTGAAATAACCGAATTAAGAAGAAAGGTAAAAAGTAAAAAAGGTATTTTAAAAGTAGTTAATAATAGACTTGCAAAAATTGCATTAAAGGAAACAGGCATTGAAATTCCTGATGATTTCCTTAGAGGACAGAATGCCCTCCTATTAGCTTATGATGACCCTGTTGAACCACTTAAAGAGGCTTATGAGTTTATAAAGGAAATTAAAAAGGGAGAAATTAAAGAAGGAGTAATAATAGGAAAAGGAGTTTATAAAAGAGAAGAAGTGATAAATATAGCAAAATTACCTTCATTAAAAGAATTAAGGACAAAAGTTATTCAAAATCTATATACACCTATATTTGGTGTCCTTATGAATTTAAAGGGAATTTTATTTAACCTTTTAATTGTTTTAAAAAGCATTGAAGAAAAAAAGAAAAATTTATAAAAAGGAGGACTTAAATGGCAGAAAAAAGTAAAATAGACGCAATCATAGAAGGAATTGAATCTCTAACAGTAATAGAATTAGCAGAACTTGTAAAGAAACTTGAAGAGAAATTCGGTGTATCAGCACAGGTCCCTGTTATGGGTGCTCCAATAGGCACGGGTACAGGAGCACCAGCACAGGCAGAAGAAAAAACAGAATTTGATGTGATTCTTGTAGATGCTGGCGAGAAAAAAATACCTGTTTTAAAGGAAATTAGATCAATCACAGGACTTGGACTCAAAGAGGCAAAAGACCTCATAGGAAGTACCCCAGGAGTAATTAAAAAGGGTGTATCAAAAGAAGAAGCCCAAAAAATAAAACAAACCCTTGAGGCTTTAGGGGCAAAAGTAGAAATTAAATAATAATAAAGGTGTTTAAAATATAAAAAATTTAAAAAAATTTAAGGAGGGAGTGAATTATGCCTATTAAAAGGATAAATGAAAAGAAAGAATTAATAGAAATGCCAAATCTTTTACAGGTCCAACTTCAATCTTTTATAAATTTTTTACAACTTGATAGATTAAAAGAGGGAAAAGAGTTAAAAAATGAAGGGCTTCATGCTCTTTTAAATGAAACTTTTCCTGTTGAAGATATTCATAAAAGATTTGTATTAGAGTATGTGAAGTACAGAATAGGTGAGCCAAAATATGAACCAGAAGAATGCCAGAGGAAAAATCTAACCTATTCAGTTCCAATATTTGTTACCTTGAGACTCCTTGAAAAAAATCCAGATACTCAAGAAACAATAGGAAGTCCTATAGAAGAAGAAGTTTATCTTTGTGATCTTCCTTTTATGACAGAAAAAGGCACATTCATAGTAAATGGTGTTGAAAGAGTTATAGTAAACCAGTTGCATCGTTCTCCCGGTATATATTTTGATATTGAAGAAAAAGGAGATACAACAAGATATGTGGCACTTTTAGTTCCTTATAGGGGGCCGTGGGTTGAATTTTCAATAGATTCCCAAAAAATATTTGGTGTAACATTTCTTAAAAGAAGAAGGTTCCCTGTTTCACGTCTTTTAAGAATACTCGGATATAGAACAAATAAAGATATATTAAGATTTTTCTTTGGAAAACCGAAGAGAATTAAGATTTCAGAACTTGAACCTAATCTATATTATACAGCATCTGAAATTGTAGTACATGAAACAGGAGAGGAAATTTTTGATACAGCCACTCTTTTAGATGAAGATGCAATAGAAAAATTGAAGGAGAAAAATATAAAAGAAGTGGATGTTTATCCCTCTGAAACACCCGGACTTGATGTAATTTTGGCTACAATAAGACATGACAGAATGAAAACAGAATCTGATGCTCTTACTTCAATATACAGAATAATAAGATTTATACCACCAAAATCAGAAGAAGAAGCAAGATTTTATATAAATGAGGTTCTTTTCTCAAGAACAAAAATGGAGATGGGAAGTGTAGGGAGATATAAACTTAATGCAAGATTGGGACTCAATATTCCAGAAGATAAAAAAGAATTAACAATATGGGATTTAGAAGAAATAATAAGAAGAACATTAAAACTATACCTTGGAGAAGAACCACTAGATGATATAGACCATCTGGGTAATAGAAGAGTTAGAAGGGTTGGTGAACTTCTTGGAGCCCAATTTAAATTAGCACTTACACGTCTTGCAAGGAATATTAAAGAAAAAATGTTACTTGAAAGAGAGGAAAAACTTTTGCCACACCATTTAATAAACCCGAGAGTCCTTTCTGCCACAATACTTTCCTTTTTCACAGTCAATAGACTATCTCAATTTCTTGAACAAACAAATCCACTTTCAGAATTGACTCATAAAAGAAGATTATCAGCAATGGGACCTGGTGGACTTACAAAAGAAACTGCAGGTTTTGAGGTAAGGGATGTTCATCCCTCTCATTATGGAAGATTATGTCCAATAGAAACACCCGAAGGACAAAATATAGGTCTTATAACAAGTCTTACAACATATGCCCAAATAGATGAAATGGGATTTATAATCACACCTTTTAGAAAAGTGAAAAATGGCAAAGTTACGAATGAAATAGTATATTTAACCCCTGTTGAAGAAGATAATGTAAAGATTGCACCTGCTGATACACCTGTAGATGAAAAGGGAAATATAATACCTAATATTGTATCTGTTAGATATAAAGGAGGTTATCCTACAGTTAAAAAAGAAGAAGTTGAATATATGGATGTCTCTCCAAGGCAAATAGTATCTCCCTCTGCATCCCTTATACCATTTCTTGAACATGATGATGCCAACAGGGCTCTTATGGGGGCAAATATGCAAAGACAGGCAGTCCCGCTTCTTGTTCCTGAAGCGCCAATCGTTGGGACTGGAATGGAAAAGAAAATAGCAATTGATACTGGCACTGTGATTGTTGCAAAAAGAAGTGGTACTGTAATAGAAGTAGATGCAGAGAAAATTGTGATTAAACCAGATGAAGCAGAAAAGAAGTTGATAGGAGAGGACCTTGATGAATATAAACTTATCAAATTTAAGAAAACCAATCAAGAAACAATATTGCATCAATTTCCGATTGTAAAACCTGGACAAAAAGTAAAAAAGGGAGATGTAATAGCAGACAATTTATCTTCAAATGAAGGAGAACTTTCCTTAGGGAAAAACTTACTTGTTGCTTTTATACCATGGTATGGTTATAATTTTGAAGATGCTATTGTGATAAGCGAAAGAATTGTAAAAGAAGATATATTTACATCTATTCATATCAAAGAACTTGAAGTTTCAGTAAGAGAAACAAAACTGGGTCCCGAAGAGATAACAAGAGATATTCCAAATGTACCAGAGGATATGCTTAAACATCTTGATGAAGATGGAATTGTTAGAATTGGAGCAGAAGTCCATCCTGATGATATTTTAGTAGGCAAAATAACACCCAGAGGGGAAAGAGAACTAACTCCTGAAGAAAGATTAATAAGAGCAATATTCGCTGAAAAGGCAAGAGATGTAAAGGATACTTCTTTAAGGGTGCCTCCCGGAGTAAGTGGTGTAGTTGTGAATGTTGATATCCTTACAAAGAATATTGAATCTATTCCCTTGGCAAAAAAAACAATAAGAAAAAGAATACAGGCGCTTGAAGAAAAAGTAACAAATGAAATATTAGAATTAGAAAAAAAGGTAAAATCTATTTTCAAAGAAAAACTGTTAGGGGAAAAAGCCGAGAAAACTATAAAAACTTCAAAGGGTAAAATAGTAATCAAAAAAGGAAGTAAATTCACAGAAGAATTTTTTGAAAAGGATATACTTTCAATGGATTTCCCTGAAGAATTCATAAAAGATAAAAAAGTAGAAGAGACTTTAAGAAAATATCTTGAAGAAGCAAGAGTAAAAAGGGAAAATTTATTAAATTATCTTAAAACAAAAAGAAGAGAAATAGAACTTGGAGACGAACTTCCCCATGGAGTGAACATGCTTATAAAAGTTTACATTGCACAAAAAAGGAAAATAGAAGTGGGAGATAAACTTGCTGGAAGACATGGAAACAAAGGTGTAATTGCGAAAATTGCACCTGTAGAAGATATGCCTTTCTTAGATGACGGAACACCTGTAGATATTGTACTAAATCCACTTGGTGTTCCTTCAAGAATGAACATAGGACAAATTCTTGAAACACTTCTTGGATGGGCAGGTAAAAAACTTGGAAAATATTATGCATGTCCTGTATTTGAAGGATTTACAATTGAGGAAATTCAAAGAGAATTAAAGGAAGCAGGTCTGCCTGAAAACGGAAGAGTAAGAATAAGAGACGGAAGAACAGGAGAATATTTAGATAATGAAGTCACAGTTGGATATATCTATATGATGAAACTTGTTCACATGGTTGAAGATAAGATTCATACAAGGGCTGTTGGTCCATATTCTCTTATAACTCAGCAACCCCTTGGTGGAAAAGCAAGATTTGGTGGTCAAAGGTTTGGAGAGATGGAGGTATGGGCATTAGAGGGATATGGTGCAGCCTATACTTTGCAAGAAATGTTGACGGTAAAATCGGATGATGTAAGAGGAAGAAATAGGCTTTATCAAGCAATAATAAGAGGAGAAGAGCCACCAGAGCCCTCTTTACCTGTTTCTTTTGATGTTCTTGTAAATGAATTAAGAGGGCTCTGTTTAGATATTGAAATTGAAACAATTTAATTTTAAGGAGGTTTTATGGAAATAAGACCTACAGATTTAAAAGCAATAACAATAAAATTGGCTTCACCTGAAAAAATAAGAAGTTGGTCGTATGGTGAAGTCAAATCAGCAGAGACAATAAATTATAGAACACAAAAACCTGAAAGAGACGGGCTTTTTTGTGAGAGGATTTTTGGACCTGTTAAAGATTATGAATGTTCTTGTGGCAAATATAAAGGAAGGAGATATAAGGGACAGATATGTGATAAATGCCAAGTTGAGATAACAACTGCTTCAGTGAGAAGAGAAAGAATGGGGCATATAAATCTTGCAGCCCCTGTTGCTCATATATGGTATTATAAAATCCCACCAAGTATAATAGGTCTCCTTCTGGATATTAAAAGCAATGACCTTGAAAGGATCCTTTATTATGACATGTACGTAATCACAGATGTTGATCCAAAGATAAAAGGTAAAGAATATGTACTCAAATATAAAGAGAAAGAAGAAACCATAAAATTGGAACCTGGTGTTCCTCTTACAGAAACGCAGTATGTAAAATTAAAAGAGGAATTGAAAGATGATTTTACAGCAGAAATGGGGGCACCAGCAATTAAAACACTCTTGCAAAAACTTGACCTTGAAGAACTTTCAGCAGAAATAAGAGCAAAAATTCACCATGAAACTGTACAGGAAAAAAGAGGCAAACTTTTAAAAAGACATCAAATTGTCGAAGCCTTTTTAACATCAGGAAATAAACCTGAATGGATGATACTTGAAGTACTTCCCGTAATACCACCCGATTTAAGACCTTTAGTACCCCTTGAAGGTGGTAGATACGCAACAAGTGATTTGAATGACCTTTATAGAAGAGTAATTACAAGGAATAACAGGTTAAAGAATATGATAGCACTTGGAGCACCTGAAATAATACTTAAAAATGAAAAAAGGATGCTTCAAGAAGCAGTGGATGCTTTACTTGACAATGCAAGGAGATCAAAACCTGTAATGGGAAGAGGTGGTCAACCCCTTAAATCATTATCTGACATTTTGAGGGGGAAAAAGGGAAGATTTAGAAGAAACTTGCTTGGTAAGAGAGTTGATTACTCTGGTAGGTCGGTAATAGTAGTGGGTCCTGAATTAAAACTTTATGAGGCTGGAATACCTCAGGAAATGGCGCTTGAATTATTCAAACCTTTTGTAGAAAGAAGAATGGAAAAGATGGGACTTGCAGAATCAATAAGAAGTGCAAGGAAACTTTTAAGAGAAAGACCCAAAGAAGTATGGGAAATTCTGGAAGATATTACAAAAGATTATCCTATTCTTTTAAACAGGGCTCCTACTTTACATAGAATTTCAATAGAGGCATTTTTGCCAAAACTTATATCAGGGAAAGCAATCCAAATACATCCACTTGTATGTCCTCCATTCAATGCCGATTTTGACGGTGACCAGATGGCTGTTTATCTTCCCATATCAATGGAAGCAAAATTAGAGTTGCTTTTTTTGATGTTACCAAGACATAACATTCTTTCTCCTGCACACGGACAACCTATAATTGCACCAACTCAAGATATGATTATAGGGATAAACTATTTAACAAAGATTAAAGAAAAAAGTAAAGAAAAAATGCCCTACTTCTCTTCTCCTGAAGAAGCAATACTTGCTTTTGAAAATGGTAAAGTTTCCCTTCACGAAAAAATAAAACTTCTTTTTAAGGGGAAAATAATAGAAACATCTGTTGGAAGAATAATATTTAATAACATAGTTCCTCCTCCTTTGAGATTTATTAATGAAGAAATAAATAAGAAAAAACTGGGAAATCTAATTTATGAATGTTATAAAAAATTCGGTTCTCTTGTAACTGAAAAATTTCTTGATGATATAAAAGACCTTGGATTTAAATGGGCAACAAAGGCAGGGATAACTTTTGGAATAGATGAATTACTTGTTCCAACTGAGAAAGAAAAATTGATTGAAAAAGCAGAAAAAGAGATAGAGAAAGTGGAAAATGAATTTCTAAAAGGAAAAATATCAAGAGGTGAAAGATACAACATGATCCTTGATATATGGACAGAGGTAACTGATAGAGTTACAGAAATGATGGTGGAAAAAATGAGGAAAGATAAAGATGGATTTAATTCAATATTCATGATGATGGATTCAGGAGCAAGAGGAAGTGTTGACCAGATAAAACAGCTTGCAGCAATGAGAGGGCTTATGGCAAAACCTAAAAGAACCATAGGTCTTGCTGGTGAGTTTATTGAAACACCTGTTAAGTCTAATTTAAAAGAGGGAATGAGCGTACTTGAATACTTCATTTCCACTCATGGAGCAAGGAAGGGATTGATTGATACTGCTCTTAAAACTGCAGACGCAGGATACCTTACACGAAAACTTGTGGATGTTGCACAGAGTGTAGTAATTACGGAAGAAGATTGTGGAACTATTCTTGGAAGGGAAATTACTGCTCTAAAAGAAGGAGAAGCAATAATAGAGCCATTATCAGAAAGAATAATGGGAAGATTTGCAGCCGAAGATGTAAAAAACCCAATAACTGGAGAGACAATAGTAAAAGCGGGCGAAGAAATTACCGAAGAAATTGCTCAAGAAATAGAAAATCTTGGAATAGAAAAAGTAAAAATAAGGTCTGTATTGACATGTGAGTCACCCCATGGAATATGTGTAAAATGCTATGGAATGAACCTTGCAACAGGTAGACCAGTAGAAATAGGTGAACCTGTGGGAATTGTTGCAGCACAATCCATAGGTGAACCCGGAACGCAACTTACTCTTAGAACATTTCATATAGGTGGTGCTGCTGCAAGAATAATGGAAGAGTCCACTCATGAAGCTCCTTTTGATGCAAAAGTTGAATATGTAGAGCTCGGCGTGGTAGAAAATTCGGAAGGTGCAAAAGTTGCAATAACAAAAAGAGGACTTATAAAACTTATAAGTCTTGAAGAGAAAAAAATGGTAAGAAATTACTATATTCCACAGGGAGCAAAAGTATTTGTAAAAGATGGAGATGAAGTGAAAAAAGGTGATATAATATGTAAATGGGAACCTTACAATATACCAATCTTAGCAAGCAAGTCAGGGATTGTTGAATTCAAAGATTTAGAAGAAGGAGTAACTTTCTATGAGTCAGCCCTTGAGGGAGGAAGAATAGAAAAAATAGTAATAGAGGATAAGGCAAAGAAAAAGCACCCGGCTATTTTAATAATGAGTGATAAAAAGAAAATTTTAGAAGAAATAGCATTGCCTAAGGGTGCCCATCTCTTGGTTGAAAGAGGAATGATGGTAAAAGCAGGGGATATTGTTGCAAAACTCCCAAGAGAAGCAGGAAAGACAAGAGACATTACCGGAGGACTTCCGAGAGTTACAGAACTCTTTGAAGCAAGAGTACCAAAGGATAAAGCAATTGTGGCTGAAATAGATGGAATTGTAAAAATAGGAAAGCCCGAAAGGGGATATAGAGAAGTAAAAATTATTTCTGATGTGGGAACTGAGATAACTTATACAATTCCTTATGGGAAATATCTTCTTGTGGAAGATGGAGAAAGAGTAAAAGCAGGAGATCCACTCACAATAGGGCAAATAGATCCTCACGATGTTTTAAGGATTAAAGGAGTACAGGCAGTTCAGGAATTCCTTATGGATCAAATACAGCAAATATACAGACTCTCAGGAGTAAAAATTGCTGACAAACATATTGAAGTTATTGTAAGACAAATGATGAGGAAAGTAAAAATAGAGGATCCCGGTGATACAAAATTTGTAAGAGGACAATTTGTTGATAGAGTAACTGTTCTTGAAGAAAATGCAAATATCCTTGAAAGGGGAGGAAAACCCGCAACCTATTCCCCTGTTCTTTTAGGTATAACAAGGGCTGCTCTTGCGACAGAAAGTTTTATTTCTGCCTCTTCATTCCAAGAAACAACAAGAGTTCTTGCAGAAGCAGCAATATATGGTAAAAGAGATGAGTTAAAAGGACTTAAAGAAAATGTAATTGTTGGAAGTTTAATACCTGCTGGCACAGGATTTAGAGAATTCCAGAAGATACAGGTAATAGGAGAGGAAGAAGAGGAACTTGCAATTGCCGAATAGGAGGTGTAAAATGAATTTAGGTTTTCAAGAAATTCTTCTTATATTCCTCATAATTCTCCTTTTATTCGGAGCAAAAAAGTTGCCTGAACTCGCAAGAAGTATGGGACAGGCATTTCGTGAATTTAAAAAAGCAATGAAAGAAACAAATGAAGAAGAAAAAGAGGAGGAGAAAAAATAGAAGAATATATAATTATAGAATGTCCCCTTTGCAAAGCAAAATATAAATTACCAAGAGAAAAAGTAAAACCCGGTATAAAAGCAAAGTGCAAAAAATGTGGAAATATTTTCCCGGTTGCAGTTTTAGAAGAAAAAGAAGAAAAAAAATATGTTCCACCAAAGGACGAAGAAGAAAGAAAACTTTATGAAAAGGCAAAAAGGCTTGCAAGGATTCTTGCTAAAGATATAACGAATTATTATAGAGAAAAATGGGAAAGGGGATTAAAAGAAGGAAATTTAAAGGAAATCCTAAAAGAAGAAATCAAAAAATCGTGGGAATATTATTGTGAGAAAATTCCTGAAGAAATAAGAAAAAAAACGAATTTCTTTGAAGAGGCTTTCAATGAAATAGTAGGAAAAGGTCAAAAGATATTTTAAATGAATCAAAATTCAAAAGGTGAAGGAATCGTAAAGGGTTCCTTTTATATGATTTTAGCACTCGGGATAACAGGTTTTTCCCTTTTTTTATTTCAAATACTTGCAGCAAGAAAAATAGGAAAAGAAGAATTTGGGAAATTGAGCATTTTTTATTCTTTATTTTTTTTACTTGCGGATTTTTTCTCTTCAGGATTCAGAGACTTCTCTTCAGTTGAAT
>JBDRZF010000011.1:0-11686 GCA_039803805.1 Caldifarciminota bacterium | reverse complement strand
CAGGTGCATGGACAGGTTGCCTTCTTTCTTATCTTTTAAAACTCAATCCTTTAAAAGCATTCATTTCCATATTCTTTGGAATTATAACAGCAGGATTAGTTGTAAGTTTAATTATCACAGTTGGAATAAAATTTGGTATCTTAACGGGAATTTTGTTCGGAATATTGTTTCTCTTTATACTTAATTTATTAACAAGATGAAAATCTTAAACTTGCTTTTTGGATTTATTCTCGGTAAAAAATATATCTACAATGTATATTATGGAATAATTGGAGCAGGCATTGCTCAGGTTGAGATTCCTGAAATAATAATTCATAGGGATATTCCCTGTTATAGAATTGTTGCATCAGGGTATACAAATAAATTTTTTTCTTTGATTTTTAATGTAAATGATAGAGTTGAATCTTACATAGATACACATAATTTAAGGACAATTAGATATGAAAAACATTTAAATGAAGGAACATGGAAACAGGATGAATATGTTGAATTTTTTCCTGAAAAGGGAATTGCAATTTATTCAAAGGGTGATACAGTTTTACTTTTACCAAATTCCCTTGATGTTGCAGGAATTCTTTTTATGATAAGGAAAATGAATATAGAAGTTGGTGAAACGATCTCAGTAAATCTTCATCTGGATAGAAGAAATTGCAATTTAAAAATATTTGTTGAAAGGGAAGAAGAAATTGAAACAGGAATTGGAAAAGAAAAAGCCTATCTTTTAAAACTTTTACAGGGAAAAAATGTATGTGGTGGAAAATCAGGACTTGAAACAATTTTTGGATCAAAAGGTGGTCTTTCTGTATGGATTTCAAAGGATGAAGAAAGAAAAATTTTAAAAATTTCTGCAAAAGTATTTTTTGGCTCAATTAGAGCAATTTTAAAGGAGATAAGGGAATGAACTCAACAAGTGGTCCTTTTTATATTGAATCATTCTTTGGAAAGCATTTGTATCATTATAAGATAAAAAACTGGATTTTAAGGAAAAAAACAAATTATCAACTTGTTGATATATGTGAACTTGAATTCTTCGGGAAGACAGTTTTCCTTGATGAAAAGATACAATCTGCACAGGTTGATGAGTTCATTTATCATGAGGCACTTACCCATCCTGCTATGCTTTTAAATGAAAATCCAGAAGAGGTTTATATAATAGGAGGAGGTGAAGGAGCAACATTAAGGGAAGTATTAAAACATAATGTAAAAAAATGCATCATGTGTGATATAGATGAAGAATTTGTTAAAATATGCAAAGAATATCTTCCTGAATGGCATATGGGAAGTTTTGACGATAAAAGAAGTATTTTAATCTTTAAAGATGCAAGAAAGGAACTTGAAGAAAGGAATGATAAATTTGATGTTATAATATCTGATTTAACAGAGCCAATAGAAGGTGGACCCTCTTCTTATCTTTTTACATTAGAATTTTATGAAATAATCAAGAAAAGGTTAAAGGATAACGGAATATTTGCAACTCAGGCAGGAAGCACTATTCCTTATTATAATTTATTTTTTTGCTCAATATACAAAACATTAAAGGAAGTTTTTGAATTTGTTCTTCCTTATGAAATATACATGCCTTCCTTTAATATGTCATGGGGATTTTTTATTGCCTCTTCAAAAAATTTTATAAAAAATATAAATTGTGAACTATTTGAAATAAAAATAAAAGATAGAAATATTTTTGAAAAACTCAAATTTTTGACTCCACCCTATCTTGAAAAAATATTTATAATTCCAAAAAATTTAAAAAAAGATTTAGAGGAAAAAGGAAGAATTTTAAGGGATGAAAAACCTTTTGTTTGGG
Source organism: Caldifarciminota bacterium (assembly GCA_039803805.1). Taxonomy (GTDB): domain Bacteria; phylum Hydrothermota; class Hydrothermia; order Hydrothermales; family Hydrothermaceae; genus JBDRZD01. Next base: position 9,879 of record JBDRZF010000011.1, on the reverse strand, counting down.
AAATTGAAAAATAAAATTAATTTTTTATATAATATAAAACTAAAGAGGTGAAAAATGGCAGGACATTCAAAATGGGCACAAATTAAACATAAAAAGGAAAAGGTTGATAAAGAAAAGGGTAAAATTTTCAACAAACTCATAAGGGAAATCACTGTTGCAGCAAGACTTGGAGGTAAAGATCCTGAATTTAATCCAAGGTTAAGACTTGCAATAGAAAGGGCAAAATCCCATAATATGCCATGGGAAAATATTGAAAGGGCAATTAAAAAAGGGGTAGGTGAACTTGAAGGGGTTAAATATGAGGAAGTGATATATGAGGGATATGGGCCAGGTGGAGTTGCAATAATTGTTGAAGCAACAACCGATAATAAGAATAGAACATTAAATGAAATAAGACATATCTTTTCAAAATATGGTGGAAACCTTGGAATAACAGGATGCGTATCTTGGCAGTTTAAAGAAGAAGGAGTTTTACATGTTCCAAAAGAAGCAATAAGTGAAGAGGAAATTTTTGAAATAGCAATTGAGGCAGGTGCTGAGAATATAAAGGAAGAGGGAGACACTTATGAAATAACATGCAAACCGGAAAGTTTTTATAATTTAAAAAAGGTTTTAACTGAAAAAGGATTAGAAGTTCAGGGTGATATAATGAAAATACCAACTACAACAATAAAGGTTGAAGGGAAAAAGGCTGAGCAACTTTTAAAACTTCTTCAAGCACTTGAAGAACACGATGATGTTCAAAGAACGTATTCAAACTTTGAAATAGAAGAAAAAGAATTTGAGATTTTAACAAAATCAATTTGAAAATACTTGGAATAGATCCCGGATTAAAAGAAACAGGTTATGGAATAATTGATGAAAATTATAAATTAATTGATTTTGGAATAATCAAAGGTAAAGATTTTTTTGAGCAAATAAAAAAGTTTGAGAAAATTATAGGAAATAAAAAGATAGATTTTGCTTTTATGGAAGATATCTTCTCTTATAAAAATCCAAAATTATCTTTAAAACTTGGAGAAGTAAGAGGTGCATTTATTTATTTCCTTAAAAAAAGAAAGATAAAAGTTTTAAGTTTAACAAATTCAGAAATAAAAAGAATATTAACTGGAAATGGAAGGGCAAGCAAAAGACAGGTTCAATTTATGGTTTCAAGTTTCCTCTCATTAAGAAAAAATATTCCAGAACATGTATCGGATGCGCTCGCCTGTGCAATTGCAGGCTTTTTAAATAAAGAAAATGTTCTTTAAAATAAAAGGTAAAATAATTTATAAAGAGCCTTTTAAATTAGGGGTGGAAGTAGAATTTGGTGAATCAAGCATCACTTATGAAATTTTAACCCCTTTAAAAATTTATGAAAAATACAAAGAAGGGGATAAGATAGAACTTTTTATTTATACTTATTTAAAAGAAGACGAATTTTCCCTTTATGGATTTGAAAAAAAGGAAGAAAAAGATATTTTTGAAAAGATAATTTCTGTTCCGGGGATTGGTCCCCGTCTTGGTCTTCAAATAATTTCAAACTATTCTCCTTCTGAAATTTCAGAGATTGTTGAAAATGAAGATATAAAAAAACTTTCAAAAATAAAAGGGGTTGGAACAAAAAGGGCATCAAGAATCATATTTGAATTAAAAGAAAAGATACCTTCTTTTAAAACATTTACAGATATAGAAAGGGAAGCATTAAAAGTTTTAATAAATCTTGGATTAAAAAAGAAAGAGGCAGAGGAAATCCTTTATAATGCTTTAAAAGGGAAAAAATTTGAAAGTGTTGAAGAGATTTTAAAAGAAATATTTAAAACATTATAATATTATTTAAAATTTAAAGGAGGGTTTATGGATTTACAGAGAATTCTTGAAGAAACATTAAATAAAATAGCAGGGGCAAACTATGTATCCTGTGTTGGAATGGATGGGATTGCACTTTCACAGGCAATAAAAGAAACACCGTTTGACCCTGCAATCCTTGATGCTGAAATTGCAAATCTTGTTGGATATTCATTAAAAGCATGTGAAAGTATTAATGGAGGAGAATTTGAAGAAATATTCTTTTCTACAGATAAATACTTAATTTTGGCAAGAAAGATAAATAAGGATGCCTTTTTAATAGTTGCCCTTTCTGAAATTAAAAATCTTGGGCTTGCAAGAATTCAGGCTAAAAAAGCAACAGAGGAATTAAAGAAAGTATTAGAGTAAAATAAGAAAATACAATTCTTTAATCTGTTTTATTTTATTCTTTTTTGGCATTTTATTTAAAAAATTAAATTTTCCATCATTTTCTTTAATTTTATTCATAATCCTCTCATTCTTTATTTTAAAAGAAAATTTTTTCTGGATTTTGGTTTTTCTTTCAGGTTATTTTTATTTTCAAAATAATTATAAAATTTCAAAGGATTTTCTAATAATAAATAAAAATTTACACAACTATTTTTCAAAAATAATTGATGATAATTTTAATAAAAGTGATTCAGAATTCTTAAAAGCAATAATTCTCGGTGAAAAAAGTAAACTTTCAAAGGATTTAAAGGAAAAATTCAAAAGAACAGGGACAATCCATTTCTTTGCAATATCAGGGCTTCATATGGGAATAGTATTCTTTTTCTTTTTCATTCTATTCAGAATTTTAAGAATAAATTATAAATTTGCAAACCTTTTAGCAAGTCTATCAATTTTAATTTATACAACCATTTTACCATTAAGACCATCAATTTTAAGGGCAAATATAATGATTTTAACATTTTCTCTTATGGAATTTTTTGAAAGAAAAAGCCTTCCATTAAATACACTTGGCTTTGCAGGATTTTTATCACTTTTGATAAATCCCTCATGGGCTTTTGACCATGGATTTTTACTTTCCTATCTTGCAACAGGAGGAATATTATTTTTATATCCTCCACTTTTCAATTTTTCAAAAACAAAATATGAATTTTTAAATAAATATATAATTTCACCATTAATTGTTTCATTTTCAGCACAAGTTTTTGTTTTTCCCTATATTCTATATTTTTTCAAATACTTTTCATCAATCTCAATAATTTCAAATCTAATTTTAACCCCTCTTTTAACCCTTACAATAACTTCTTCATTTTTATTTTTAATCTTTTATAAATTTCCAATCTTAAATGAAGGCTTTAAAGGATTTGCAATCTTATCAAAAGACTTACTCTTTTTCTTCAACAAATTCCTATCAGATTTTAAATTTTCCTGTTTTTACTTCAAAAACGTATCTCCTTTTATTTTCCTTTTCTATTTACCCATTTTAATTTTCGGATTCTTTATGAATTTAAAGGTTAAAAAAGCACCAAATTAAAAAATTTTTAAAAAATTTCTTATTCCTCAAGACGCTGTAAGATTCCAAGAGACCTTTTTCTTTTAATTTTGTTTCTTCTCTTCCTTAACCAAAAAGTGAATAGCTTCAATTTTAGGATGAAATTTAAATAAAAAATATTTCTACCAATTAATTTATTTTAAATTTGTTGGAGGGAAATTTTATATCTCTATGAATTTTTACCTTATTAATTTTGTTTTTAGGTTCTTTCCTTTAAAAATTTCTTTTTTTAAATTGTTATCCCTATATTAAATTCCAATTTAGCCAATTCAAACCGCTTTTTTATATTTTCAAAGACCAAACGAAATTCAAATTCTGGTACTTCTCCAATTCCATACCCTTCCACATAATTTTCTGTTTTTAGAAAGTAAGTTATAAAAGGCTCTGTGGAGAAAAGCATAAAACAAAACTCAACTCTCCAGGGAAAAAGAACTTTTCTTTCGCTCAATTCCTCCGGCCATACGAGTGTCTCGTCGTCGTAATATTTTCTTTTGACTACGCCCAAAGCATGTATTTCCCCAGTGTCCTTATATTGGAAAATAACCGAATCAAAAGGGTTAATTTTATGATAAAGTTTATTGAAAAAACCCCAATTTCGTTTTTGCTTCTCACCTATTTCCTTGTGCCAAAAGCCCCATAATAATCTTTCTTTGGCCACTTTTATATTTTCAATATTGTTTGATGAAAAAAAGCCACACATTCATTTTATAACCTCCTTTTATCGTAACAAAAATTTATGAAGGAATTATTACCATTAAATTTTGAATTCATAAATTTTATTTATGTAAACTTTCATATGTGTTATTTAACATTGCTTTTCATAATTTCATCTAATTAAATGGTGTCCACGTGCCCACTTTTCAATTTTTTCAACTTCATCCTCGTTAACTGATTTTCTGGTTTTATTAATAATGGTGATTATATGTTCTTTCTTTATTTTAATATCTTCTTTCTTTAATTTTTTTATTTTACCTTCTTTAAAAGCCTCAAAAGCAGATTCGTCAATTATATTTTCAATATCTGCTCCCGAATAACCTTCTAATTTTTTAGCAATTTCACGAATATCTTCATCTGTAAGATCATGGTCCCTACCTTTAAGCTGAAGCCTTAAAATTTCAATTCGTGCTTTCTCATCTGGTAAACTCACATAAAAAATTTTATCAAATCTCCCTGGTCGAAGAAATGCGGAGTCTATAAGTTCAGGTTTATTAGTTGCAGCAATAACAATAATAGGTTTTGTTTTTTCTTTAAAAATTTTGCTTAATAGTGATAAAAGAAGAGGTTTAACTCGCGTCATTATAGTTGAACCCTCTCCTGTTCTTTCACTTAATATCCATTCTGCCTCATCAAGAAATAAAACTGCTCTTGGTTCTTTCTCTAAATCATTAAAAATTTTTTCTAATTTTTTTTCTGCCTCCCCAGGATATCCTGCGATTATAGATGGGCTAATTTCTATGAATTTTGCTGCTATACTTTTTGCAATAGCCTGTGAAATAAGTGTCTTACCAGTCCCTGGGGGGCCAAAAAGCAATATACCGCCGCCGACCCTGAGTCTTAGTTTATAACTAAGTTCTTCATCTTCAAAACGGTGCAATTATTCTCTCATAGATAAATTGTTTTATTTCATTTAATCCTGCTACTTTATCTAATGTGAATCCTATTGAAACTATCGTTTCTTCCGTTTCTTGAAGTTGTGATTCAACATCAGGTGAGATTTTAAAAAGTGAAAGAACTTTATTTGTAATATCAGGGCCATAAGTTATCATCTTTGGAATAAAAAATGAACGAGTTGGTTTTTCAATTTCTTTTAATTCAAGAAAGTTTTCAAGTTTTGATGTAGCATTATTTATTCTTTGTAATTCACCAATAAGTTTAACTTTTATTTGAGCAGGGAATCCCCCTCCCCAGGCGTTTGGTTCAATATCGAGTTGGGCTTCACTGTCTGCAATAAATATGCCGATAAGCTCATCTTTATCAACATTTATTAAAAATCCAATATCTTTCCTTTTTATCGTTTTCATATATGGAAAAACCCATTCTCTACCACCAAATAAATTCTTTTCAAGACATTCCCTTTCTGTTTTATCAGTGCATATCATAAAAAAACAAGGCTTATTTATTCTCATAACTTTATTAATTTTATTATATTCTTTAACCATTTTGCAATAAACTGTAAAATACCTAACATTTCAGATTGGTAAAGATTATTAAACAAGGAAGGAGAAAAATTATTTAAAGATTTAGGAGGCAATATTGAATTTTTCTGGCTCAATAAGATTACAAGAACTCCTACAAAATGTTCCTCATAGTCCTCTTTAAATCTTTCAGAGAGGTATTTTCTTATGGAATCTTTTGCATTTTCACTTGTTAAAGATTTGTAAGCATAAGCAAAACCAAACTTTGTCTTTAAAAAGAGGAGCACCTTTAAAATATCCTACACATTCTCAGATATTCCCCTCTCTTCTTTTTTGCTTTTTTATAGACGTTTTTGATTTAAGAATAAGGAATTATATTTTACCTTATCATTTTTTCTTTTGCCTTTCTTTTACCTATAAGCCAAATTTTACTTTTACATAAGTTTTATTCATTTTCTTTAAAAGATTCTAATATTTTCTCAATTACTTCTTTAAGATTGGGTATATCTTCTTTAATAGTTTTCCATACAACTTTATAATCGATACCAAAATATTCATGGATGAGTTTATCTCTCATTCCCTTTACTTCTCTCCAGTTAATTTCAGAATATGTATTCTGAATTGTTTTTGGAATCTTTTTAGAGGCTTCGCCTATTATCTCTAAACTTCTAACAAATGCTCTTTTCAAATTTTCATTTTCAATAAAAGAACTATAATCTATTTTCTTGCTTTCTTTTATTAGATAATTACATTCAACCAATATATCCTGCAAGTAATCAATTATCTTACGTTTCATAAATAAATCACCTCACTTAATATTACCTTTCCAATATGAGGTTTTAAAGCACTTTTCATAACAAGATCTACCTTTATTCCTAATTTGTCAGACAAAAAGTTTTCCATCTCTATAAACTTAAGCAAAGTTGGTGTTTCCTCAAATTCCACAAGAATATCAATATCGCTTTTTTTCTTTTGCTCCCCTTTTACCCATGAACCAAATATTCCTATCTCTTTAATTTTATATCTCTTTTCAAGTTCAGGCTTTAAATTTTTTAAAATGACTTTTATCTCTTCCAAAGTTTTATTTTTTCTTTTCATTATTTTTTTATTATTCATTCCATTCTCCACAGATTTTTATTATACTAAACCATTAAAATTTTTTCAATTTTTTTCACAATTCTAAATGCTAAATTTGTATAATCTGTTAATTTTTTTGAAAAATCATTAACTTCTTGAACTTCGTATGGTTTTGAAATGTATATTGAAACTTTTGAAAAGGGTAAGGGTAATCTAAATCTATCCCATGTTTTAAACTCAATATATCTTGAATATCCTGTCCCAACAAAAACTATTTTTTTGTTTGTCTCTTTTGAAAGAATTATAGCACCTTCTTTAAATACCCATCTTGGTCCTCTTGGTCCATCAGGAGTTATTGCAACACATAAGCCTTTTTTTAAAAATTTTCTTAATGTTAAAAATCCTATTTCACCTTTTCTTTTAAATGAACCTCTTGCTAAATTAAATTTAAATGTTTTTAAAATTCTTGAAATTATTTCACCATCCCTGTGTCTTGAAACCAAAACTGCTATTTTTTTATTCCTATGGGTGAATATTAAAGGGAAAATCTGGGAATGCCAGAAACAAAATATGCAGTTCTCACTTTCTTTTATTTTATCAGGAAGATAATCTTTATTTCCAAAAAAATTTATCCTTAAAGTTTTTGAATAAAAATAATAAATTAAGGAAAGAATGCCTGTAAAAATTTCAAAAAATTTATCTTTTAACTTCCTCAAATTCCTTTAATGCCTCAATTTCCTTTAATACCTTTTCTTTTTCTATTTCAAACTCTTCCATTTTATATTCCTTTAATCTGATAATTTTTTCAATTAAATGGGGATTTAAAATTTCTTCTAAACTCCTTCCTTTTCTGAGTGCTTCCATCGCAGAATCATAATAATTAATAATAACCCTCATCATCTCCTTTTGTTTTTTTATAGGGCAAGAAGCATCTGTTTCATGAAAGGCACTCTGTGACAAAAATCCTTCCCTTATAATTTTCCCTGTTTCAAGTAAAATTCTTTCTGGCTCTTCAAGTGCATCAGGACCAACAAGTTGAACTATCTCCTGAAGTTCTGCATCCTTCTGCAAGATTTCAGAAGCCTTTCTTCTTAATTCTGAATAATCCTCACCGAGATTCTTTTTATACCATTCTTCCATTAATCCATAATAAAGTGTATAACTTCTTAACCAGTGAATTGCAGGATAATGTCTTCTATATGCAAGGGATGTGTCAAGCGCCCATAATGCACCTGTTATTCTCAATGTATTCTGTGTTACAGGCTCTGAAAAATCTCCACCAGGAGGAGATACTGCACCTATTGCAGTAACAGAACCTTCCCTTTCATCTTTACCAAGACATTTTACCCTTCCTGTCCTTTCATAAAATCCTGAAAGTTTTGCAGCAAGATAAGGAGGAAAACCTTCTTCACCTGGCATTTCCTCAAGTCTTGAAGAAATCTCCCTTAGTGCCTCTGCCCATCTTGATGTGGAATCTGCAAGAAGTAAAACATTATAACCCATATCCCTATAATATTCAGCCATTGTAATACCAACATATATTGATGCTTCCCTTGCTGCAACTGGCATATTTGAAGTATTAACAACTAAAATAGTTCTGTTCATTAAAGGACCGCCATGGAAAGGGTCTTCAAGATGGGGAAATTCGGTTAATACATCAGCCATCTCATTTCCCCTTTCTCCACATCCTATATAGATAACAATTTCAACAAGTGCATACTTTGCAAGTGTTTGCTCTAAAACAGTTTTACCTGTTCCAAAACCACCGGGAAGTGCAGCATTACCGCCGAGTGCAACAGGAAAGAAAAAGTCTAAAACCCTTTGACCTGTAATAAGTGGTTCTGTTGGCTCAAGTTTTCTTTTATAAGGTCTTGGATTTCTCACAGGCCATTTATGATACATACTTATTTTACTTCCATTATCAAGTTCACATATTATATCCTCTACTTTGTATTCTCCTTCCTTTGCTATGAATTTAACTTTTCCTTTTTTTATATTTGGTGGAATCATTATTTTATGAACTATTGAATGCGTTTCCTGAACCTCACCTATTATATCACCTGGACCAACCTCTTCCTCTTCTTTAACTTTTGGAATAAAATACCATTTTTTTTCTCTTGAAAGTGCAGGAACAGAAAGTCCCCTTGAAACAAAATCACCTGCTTTAAATCTTAATATATCAAGCGGTCTTTGAACCCCATCAAAGGCATTTGAAAGAAGTCCTGGACCAAGTTCAACCTGAAGGGGCTCACCGGTCCTTTCAACAGGCTCACCTACAAAAAGTCCTGAAGTATCTTCATAAACCTGAATATAGGCTCTATCACCTTTAAGCCTTATTATCTCACCAACAAGCCCTTCCTTTCCAACCCTTACTATTTCGTTCATTCTTGCACCGCTCATCCCTTTTGCAATAACAAGGACACCAGAAATCCTCTCTATGCACGGTTTCATTTTTACCTCCAAATTGAGTTTAATTATAAAGAATAATTTTTGTGATTTCAAAATATTTTTGACTTTTTTAAATCTTTAAAATTTGCTTTTTTTGAAAGATCAAGTATAATTAATATAAAATTAAGTAAGAAAAAATGGTAATATTTAGAATTTCAATTACGATTTTTATTTTAATTTTTCTTGCATGAAGAAATGAAAAATGGGTGAAAGAGTCTTATAAAGAACACAGGAACTTATAAAGGCATTACATGAAGAAACATTAAAAGTTCTAAAAAATAGCAGTATTAATTCATGAAGAAGGAGAAAAAAACAAGAGATTTAGAAAAGAAATTAAATAGTAAAGATAAGAAAAGATAGAAAGTATCCCAAGAATTTGGGCAGGATATTTTATCCGGTACTTTTATTGAGCCTGAAAAATTCAATTATAAACCTCATAAATCTTTAAATAATTTTTCTCCCTTTGATTATTTTTATCTTAAAAACATATATTAATAATCCTTACCAGCCTAAATGTTATGATATTCTACAATAAATTGGTATTTAATACATTTTTACTTTATAATTCTATACTATGGAAATATTTGGAATAGGGCTTACATTACTTGCAGGAGTTTTAACTTATTTTGCATGGAGTAATGGCAAATGGATGAAAGAAATGATAAGTAAACAGAATGAAATGCTAAGTAAACAGAATGAAATTTTGAATAAACATACTGAAATATTAAACAAGCAGACGGAGATGTTAGAAAAGATAAGTGAGATGCTTTATAAAATGGATGAAACTTTAAGGGTTATGGAAAAGAATGCAGAGGAAAGGCATAAGGAAGTATTGGAAATTATAAGACATTTGAAATGAAAAGACCAGTGTTCCGCCTCGGGGTGGAAATG